>JAFDKD010000409.1 GCA_019307165.1 Deltaproteobacteria bacterium
ATTGCAGGGAGGTCATGGCGGAAAGGGTGGTTGACAAAGAGCGAGCCAATTTCTGCGAGTATTTTATCCCGCGGGGATCGGCCCGGAAATCCGTCAACAAAGCCGCCGATGCAAAACGGGCGCTCGAAGAACTTTTTAAGAAAAAATAACTCGATCGGAAGAGATGGCTTGTCACCGGGTCCCATTGGCCGGCAGACCGAAGGTATCCCCAAGACAACGCAATATCCTGTCTATCTCCTGTCCTCCCCTTCGAAGAAAAACCACAAAGCAATAGGGCTCTCCCCCCGGACGATGAATATACCCGGCCCTGGCGCTGACGCCCCTGAGCGTGCCTGTCTTGAAGTAGAGGCCGCCTTTTTGGGGAAGCAGGTTCCGGTAGGGCGCGAATTTTTTCAGCACCTCCAGCATGTCCATCGCCGAAAGACTGTTTTTTCTCGATATACCCGACCCCTCAACCACGCGGATATGGCGGAGGTTGAGTTTGTCCCCGGCGTAGTCGGAAACCACGCGCGCTCCCTTTTCCAGGGTGGCGGGAGGGCCGTAGATGCGGGCGCCCAGGCCAATGAATAACTGATTGGCGATAAAGTTGTTGGAAAACGCCAGCATTTTTCGGACCACTGTTTCCATGGTGAAGCGGGAGCGGTATGTGAAAACCGCCGTATCCGCAGGGTTCGTGCCGCCCATCCGTACCCTTCCCCGCACGGGGACCCCTTTTGTCCTGAGGAAATAGGCCAGCAGCTCGCCTGCGTATCGCGCCGCATCCGTTTGATTGTCCGCAAACGCATATCTGCCCTTTTTCCGGTTCAGGGACCTGATTTTTTTTCGCGAAAATGGAATGATCGGCGTCTGCGGTTCCGCCGAGACGATCCTTCCCCGACTGTCCCTATCGAAGAAAACGGTGTTGAAGTTTGCGCACAGCGCGCCCACCGGCGCATCGTAGGGGTTGGTGGAACGCTTGCGGCCGGGAATGACGATATTCGGTGAAAAATAACCGTCGTCCAGAATTAGATCATTGACCGAAACGATCCGCTCCGCAAGGGACTCGGCGATTTCCTCCCATACTTCAGAGATCAGGAGCGGGTCTCCAAGGCCTTTTATGATAAGGTTGTATCCGGCATCCTTAAAAAACCGCGTCGGAAAGCGAAAATCTTCCCCCAGATGTTCGAGGGCGACAAGGCCGGTGAGCAGCTTGAGCGTTGAGGCCGGGACTTGCTTCAGGGACTCGTTTTTTTTTAACAGGGGTTTCCCCGAGGCGGTTGCCACCAGCACCGAATCGATTGACGTGATGCTGTCGAGGCAAAGAGCGCCCTGGCCGGCCATGGCGCGACATGCCGGACTGAAAAGGACGAACAGAAAGAGCAGGGTAAGGGGTAAGAGCAGGGAAAGGCGCCTATTCATCAACTTTTTCGGTGATCTCGGAAATCGGTTGATCAAGGAACGCCTGGATGATATCTATCTTATCCGCGACGGATTTTCTGCGGTCGACGAAAATATGGTATTCACCGTCAAGTTTGCACATCCCGTCCTTCAGTTTGAGGCCCGCCGCTTCCAATCGGTCATAATGGATGTGGATGTTTTTTTCCGCCGCCTGATTTTCAATTTCCAACAATTGTTTTTCAAGGGCGGGCGATGATGTTTTTTTTGGTGGTGGGGTCATTGTTGAGCCCTTTTGTTCCATCTGCAAGACCTGGTCCTCTGGGCCAGGATCTTTACTGCCGAGCATGTTTGAAAAACTTGGACGTTCGTGTCAACGTATAGCACAAGAAAGACGGAATTTCAAAGGGGCGGATGTCTTTCGGAGGTCTATCTGAATCCGAAAAATGAGGAGGAAAATCGAAGTGACAGGACAATTCGAGACGATCGACCAGGTGGTCGAGCAGTTGGCGAGCGCCCGATATATCGCGGACCGGGCGCTGGCCACCGTGCTCTTTCTGGCCCACCGGCTGGAAAAGCCCATTTTTCTTGAAGGGGAGCCGGGAGTCGGAAAAACAGAAGTGGCCATTGTGATGGCGCAGCTGTTCAACACGAATCTCATCAGGCTTCAGTGTTACGAGGGGTTGGACGCAACCACCTCTCTCTATGAATGGAATTATCCCAAACAGCTGCTTCACATACGGCTCGAGGAAAAGGGGAACAGGGACAGGGGAGAGATCGAGCGGGCGATCTACAGCTCGAAATTTCTTATCAGAAGGCCGCTGCTGGAAGCCATCATGAACGCCGAGGAGAAGGCCCCGGTGCTTCTGATCGACGAAGTCGATCGTTCGGACGAGGAATTCGAAGCCTTTCTCTTGGAGGTTCTCAGCGATTTCCAGATCACCATCCCGGAAATGGGGACCCTGAAGGCCGAAAACAAACCCATGGTGGTCGTAACGTCAAACCGTACCAGGGACGTGCATGATGCGCTCAAGCGACGGTGCCTCTACCACTGGATCGATTATCCGTCTTTTGACAAGGAATACCGCATCATTATGACGAAGCTCCCGGACATCGAAACGGAATTCGCCAAGCAGATAACGGGCTTCATGCAGAGCATCCGGAATGAAGATCTCTTGAAAAAACCGGGCATATCGGAATCCTTGGATTGGGCCCGGGCACTGATGGCCCTGCACCGCCGCCAACTGGACGAGAGCGTTGTTTTGGAGACGCTCGGATGCATTCTTAAATACCAGGAAGACATCAAGCGCTTCAGGGAAGAGATTTGGTCCGACGCCGATCGTCACGCCGGTTACATTTCCGAAAGCGGAGGCCGGATTGGGTGCCGATAGGATGGAAAACGCCGCATCTTGCGGTCTTGCAGGCGGGGTTGTCCGATTTGCCGATTTTTTGAAAGGGCGCGGCTTTAGGGTCTTTCAAAGCAGCGTCCACGACGCCCTCCTCGGGATTTTGCAGATAGACGTTTCGAAAAGGACCGATTTCAAAGCCTGCCTTCGCGCCAGTTTCGTGAACACGGACCTGGAATGGGAACAATTCGGGGACCTGTTCGAGACGTTCTGGGCCGGCGTGGATGAGGAGCCGGACGCGTCCGATAAAGCCGAGGAACAGCCTAAACGGCGAGTCGACGAACCGGCCCCCGACAAGGAACGCCTCGAAACCTCCCCTACCGATGCCGGCGCCTGTCAGATAGACCCCGAGGCCAAGGAGAACCTTGAAGGGGTCAGTTACAGCCCTTTTGCCGGCCTTGAAAAAAAGGACCTGGCCCAGTTCGACCATGCAGACATAAAGGTGGCGCAGCTGGCCTTGAAGCGCATGATGGAACCCTTCAGGATTCAGCGGAGCCGCAGGCGCAGGCGCTCACCAAGAAACGGGAATATGGATTTTTCCCGGGTCCTCAGAAAGAGCCTGAAGACCGGCGGACTCCCACTGACCCTGCTTTACAAAGAGAAAAAGAAGCGGCTCAAGCGCCTGATCATTTTGGCGGATGTGAGCGGATCCATGGATCGTTATGCCCAGTTTGTTATGCCGTTTATCCTGGGGCTGCGGGGGGTGGCATCCCGGGCGGAGGTCTTCGTGTTTTCCACAACGCTCGTGCACATCACCACGATCATCCGCCACCTGAGTATTGAAAAGGCCCTCAAGCGCATTTCCGAAGAGGTGCCCGATTGGTCCGGCGGCACGCGGATCGGATTTTCCCTTCGTCAATTCAATTCCGGGCCGGGTAAGCGGCTACTCAACAAACGTAGCGTGGTTCTCATTCTCAGCGACGGCTGGGACCTGGGGGCAAAGGAATTGCTGCGGCGGGAGATGGAGGCGCTCAGTCAAAAGGCCCACCGTATCGTCTGGTTGAATCCGCTGGCGGGCGATCCATCTTTCGAGCCGCTTTGTCAGGGAATGCGGATCGCCCTCCCATACACCGACTTTCTGTTGCCTGCCGACAGCCTTCAGAGCCTGAAACGGGTGGGACGGCTGTTGTCTCGCCTGATGATCCATTAGTGTCCACTCAGAAGTAAAGATCCGGGTCCATAGGACCCGGCTTTGAGGCCGCCCCCTATACATTGAATATTGAACATTGAGTTATTGAAGATTTATGGATGCGCTGCTACGCAGCGCCACAACCAATTTTCAATCTTCAATTCTCAATTTCTTTACTGTCCTGTAAGTGATGCACCCATTAGGTGTCGGGTGTCAGGTGTCAGGAAAGGATTTGTTTT
>JAFDKD010000410.1 GCA_019307165.1 Deltaproteobacteria bacterium
AGAACAGAGAAAAACAAAATGGACACTTTGACCACGGATTTCATGGATGACACGGATAAAGAGGTCGGCGAGCCCCCGTTAATGGACAATATCTGTTGCTATGTTTTCGGTAAATCTATACATTTTGGAAAATCGCCAAGCTGAAGCCGAAGGCGAACCCAGGCCTGCCACGGCGTAGCCCCGCAGTATCGGGACGAAGCCGGGCGTGCCGCGACGTAGCTGCCCTTTAGCGAAGCCGGGCGTGCCGCGACGTAGCTGCCCTTTAGCGAAGCCGGGCGTGCCGCGACGTAGCTGCCCTTTAGCGAAGCCGGGCCGCATCAGTCAGGTCCGGGCTTGTGTCCGACGAATAAGTGGGTGATACCCAGTGTCAGCGGGTGCCTCCGGACGTCTACCATCCCCGCCTGCTCCATGGATCGGGCAAACCGGGGGGGCGGGGGAAAGTCAAGAATGGAATCGGCCAGGTACCGATAGGCGTCGGGATTGGGCGAAAACGCCCGGGCCAGGGCCGGCAGCAGCCGGGTCAAATAGGGGGCGTACAGCCGCTTGATAAAAGGATGTTGAGGGAAGGTCATTTCAAGAATCAAGACCTGGCCGCCGGGGACCACGACCCTCAGCATTTCCCTGAACGCGCTCTGCTTGTCCGGAATATTGCGGATGCCGAAGGCGATGCCTGCCGCGTCAAAACCGCCATCCGGGAATGGAAGATGCAGGGCGTCCCCCTGGAGCAACCCGATCCGGGTCGAAAGGTTTCGTCGCCGGATTTTCTTTTGGGCCGTATCCAGCATCTCGCGGACGAAATCGAGTCCCACAACATGGATACCGGGGTGGCTAAGCGCAGTTGCGATGCCTAAATCCCCGGTTCCTGCCGCCACATCCAGGTACCGGAAAGTATGCTCGAAGTTCATGCGGCGCGCGGCGAACCGACGCCAGTGAATGTCCTGACCTGCGCTCAGGACGTGGTTCAGAAAATCGTACTTCCCCGTAACAGTGGCAAAGATCTCTTTCACCACGCGAACCCGCTGAGCGTCGCTGATTCTTGAAACGGAAGGGTATCTGTTTTTCGGGTCTTGTTTCATGGTGAAAGTCGGAGCAACGTTGATTAAAAAAGTCCCCTATGAAAGAGGCTTCATTCGTCCGCGTAATCGCAATCGGTTTCGATACCAATCGATTACGAGCACCGCTTCGCTGAGCACGGGCACGCCGGAAATCAGCGCACAGACACGGGCGGTTGTTGGCGTAATAATTCCCCTTTGAAAAAGGTGGGATTATAGGGGGATTTTGCGATGGTTGCAAATTACCCCCGTCAGGCGGTCGGATAACCGCCGAAATCCAGATAACACACCTCCCCCATGTATGACAAAGGGGGTAACTGGATGGCCCCTATGACGGTTGACAAACGAAACCGACAACCCAAATCCGGCGCCCGGCATCGGGCCGGCTGGATCTTGTGCGGGCCCGGTAAGTGGCTTGAAAACGGCGTGGTTACCGTTTTTGAAGGCCGGGTGCTGAGTGTCGAGCGTCTGGCTGAAAGCGGGCGGTCCGGGGCGATGGAAGATCACGGCGCCGGCGTTATCATGCCTGCGCTTGTCAATGCCCACACCCACCTGACTTTGTCCGCGCTGGCCGGAAAAGTCCCATACGGCAATGGGTTTCTGGGTTGGATTCAGAGCCTGATGGCGGCCCGCCGGGTACTGTATCGTGACGATGCGGTCGAAGCGGCTGAAGCGGCTGTGTTCCGAATGGCGGCGAGCGGCGTCGGTCTGGTGGGGGAGTTCGGCCCTTATCTCCCGGTGGCCGGCATCATGGCCGACGCGGGCCTGGGCGGCACCGTGTGGCTGGAGTTTTTCGGTAACCGCAAGCGGCTTCCCTCGCTGCCCGAGGCTGTGGGGGACATTACTTTTTCGTACGCGGGTCACGCGCCCAATACGGTCAATCCTGATCTGCTGAGGCATATCAAGCAAAGAGATGCCGAAGAGGGCCTCCTGTACTGCCTCCATTTGGCCGAGTCCATTGAAGAGACCGTATTCCTTGAAACAGGAAAAGGGGCGTGGGCGGATTTTCTAAGAGGTCTGGGCATGGACTTCTCCGGCTGGAAATGCTGGGGCAAAAGACCCGTGGAACTGGCGGCGGAACTGGGCCTCTTGGACGAGGCGACCCTGGCCGTTCACCTGCTCCAAGTCACCCGAGAGGATATGGCGACACTGGCGGAGAGCCGCGTGAACATTTGTCTCTGTCCGCGCTCCAACGCGAATCTGCATGGCAGGCTGCCCGACATCGAAGGGTTCCTGTCCGCGGGAATGGCTCCGGCCCTGGGGACCGATTCCCTGGCCAGCTGCGACAGCCTGAGTATATTCGATGAGATGCATTTTGTGGCCGAGCGCTTTACGGGCCTCCGGCCTGATCAGATCCTCGCCATGGGCACCATCAACGGCGCCCGGGCGCTGGGGCGGCAGGACCTAGGCCGGATCGAACCGGGCGCGGCGGCGCGTCTGATATACGTGGAGTTGAAAGCGGGCAGCGCGGAGCAGGCCGCGGAGCGGCTGGTACATGAGCCGAATGAGCAGGTAACATGGCTTGGATGAAATAGGAGGTCCAAAATCTAAGGATTTCAGATAAGGGATAACGGCATCGTAAAATAGGACAGACGCTATTCTTTAGATATTCCCAACTGATTTTTAATCAAGACACACAAGGTATTTTTAATCTCCTGATGCCTCGGGACGGGGGCCTTTTTGCCGGTCTTGGGATTCATGTAAAGATCATGATTCGAACCGTGGCGATATAAGAAACATCCCCCTCCCAAAAGCTGTCGGATCAACTCCCTCCGTTTCAAGAGGCAAGCTCCAACTCAACGCGTTTCCTGTTGGCAGGGAAATATTCCGTGGGCTCGCTCTCCAACATAAGTTGATATGCATCTTGAATGTTGGCTTTCAGTTCACCAATAGTTTCACCCTGACTGAATACACCGGGGACCTCGACCAACCTGCCTATGACCCAACCGTCATCTTCCCAGTATTCCAACGTCAATTTTGCCATTTCCAAGTCTCTCCGGGAATCAATTGATTTTAAGAGATTATAGCAGTCCATCAGGCGGAATTCAAGAATTGGTTCACCCCTTGGTGTCGAGTTGTTTGATTTCCAAATTTTGCCTCGCCACTTCTGTTTTTATGGATTTTGCCATCTATTGCGTATCCCCAGATATGCACGCAACGGAAAAATGATGCCGAAAAAAGGGATGGTATACATGGCCGCCAGGGTGGGGCCCAGGGGGCCGAAGAATTCACCGGCAAAGACGATGATGAGCATGTTGTTGATGTTCCCCAGGGTAATCACCGAAGCCGCCTGGTCCTGCGTGGGCATTTTCCATGTGGCCGAAAGGCCCGCCACAAAGGCGAAGGCCCCGAGTGCGGCACCGATCAGCGTGGCCTCCACGATCATCGACGGGTTCTCTAAAATATAGTCGGCATATTTGGAAAAAATGCCTATGGTGACCATGGCCATGCAGGCCAGCGAAAAGGGAAATCGCACGGCGGCCGTGATGGACAACACCCTGGGGAAAAAACGGGCCAGGATTTCCTTTGCCAGGACAGGGACAAAGACCACCATGGCCAGCAGGCGTATCATGCCGCCCAGGGGAATATCGATGCTGCGGCCCGCGACCGCTTCCACCATCAGTGGCAGGGTAAAGGGGACCAGCAGGGACGAGAGCACCGACATGACCAAGACCAGCGGGGTGTTTCCGGATACGAGTTCGGAGATAAAGGGGGCAATGACCGCAGTCGAAGTCCCCGCCAGCAGCAGCCCGCCGACGGCATATTCGGGGCGGAACAACCTCAGAAGGGCATACACCGCCATCGGCATGGCGATCAGTTTCAGAAAGGAAAGCCACGCTACCAGCGGCGCCCTTGCCCTGATCATTTTTCCGATATCTTTCAGTTCCGTCGAGATGAAGCTCAAGAAAAGGAGGACCATCATCAGGTGGATGGTATAGGGCTGGAACACCACGCCCAGGGCGGGCAGCAGGATGCCCACCAGCATGGCCGAAAAAACGACCCCCATCAAAATAATATCGTTCAGGTGAAACATGTTTATGTCTGTCCTCTTGGTGTGAGATCAATGCGTATTGC
>JAFDKD010000411.1 GCA_019307165.1 Deltaproteobacteria bacterium
CATCAGCGCCAGGGCCGGGTATATTCATCGTCCGGGGGGAGAGCCCTATTGCTTTGTGGTTTTTCTTCGAAGAGGAGGACAGGAGATAGACAGGGTATTGCGTTGTCTTGGAGATACCTTCGGTCTGCCGACCAATGGCACCCGGTGACAAGCCATCTCTTCCGATCGATTTATTTTTTCTTAAAAAGTTCTTCGAGCGCCTGTTTTGCATCGGCGGCTTTGTTGACGGATTTCCGGGCCGATCCTCGAGGGATATAATACTCGCAGAAATTGGCTCGCTCTTTGTCAACAACCCTTTCCGCCATGACCTCCCTGCAATCGTTATAGGCATGGGTGTCGTAAAACTTGCACTGCTTGCAGCATCGCAGATCGGCCCCGCACCTGGAACACGTGTCGCTTTTCCCGATCCTGTCGCTTACCCTGAACTCATCCCCGCAAAATGCGCATTTCATACCCTTCTCCTTAGACCATTGTACGACGTTTTGACAATACCCGGACTACCCGATAGAATACGAGAATGGAATTGGATCAATCCGATTTTACCTTACTGGATCACACGGCCGATCTCGGAATGGAAATAAAAGCGATCACGTACCATCAAATTGCCGTCACCCGGAAAAAGGATCGTTTGGCGGCCAGGATCATTTTCGATCTCTGAGTTGATCATATGGGTATTTCAATAGAAAAACTAGACGACTACCGCTGGCTGATTCCGAAAACCGGTCCCATGCGCGTCCCCGGCCTAATTTTTTCCAGCACGGAATTGATGGCGGCGTCAAAGGCCGATCAAAGCCTGACGCAGGTGGCCAACGTGGCGACCTTACCCGGGATCGTGGGTCAGGCGCTCGGAATGCCGGACATTCATTGGGGGTACGGGTTCCCCATCGGCGGTGTTGCCGCCTTTGACCCGGATGAAGGCATCATATCGCCCGGGGGCGTCGGCTATGATATCAACTGCGGATGCCGATTGATGACAACGGCCCTCAGAGTCGATGACATTCGCCCGATGATCAAAGAACTGGTAACCGCACTGTTTAAAAAGATCCCTTCGGGCGTCGGATCGAAAGGCCCGTTGCGCCTCTCAAGATCGGAACACGAAAAGGTCGCCGTCCAAGGGGCCGCCTGGGCGGTGAAGCAGGGATTCGGCTCCGCCCTTGACCTGGAAAAGACGGAAGACCACGGCGTATTCAAGAATGCGGACCCCTCTCTGCTGAGCGAGAGGGCCATGACAAGAGGCCGCGATCAGCTGGGCACCCTTGGTTCGGGAAATCATTTTCTTGAAATTCAGGTGATCGACAAGATCTATCAGCCTGAGACGGCCCGTGCCTTCGGCCTGGCCGAAGGCCGAATCACGATACTCATTCACACCGGCTCCCGGGGCTTCGGTCACCAGATCTGCGACGATTTTCTAAAGGAGATGACGAAAAACGCCCACAAAGCGCCATTTGAACTGCCGGACAGGCAGCTTGCATGCGCCGGGATCAAATCGGAACTGGGCCGCCGGTATCTCGCCGCCATGGCATGCGCCGCCAATTATGCATGGGCCAACCGTCAGATCCTGATGCATTGGATGCAAGAGTCCTGCCTTGAAACGCTTGGCATCGGCCCCAAAGCGCTGGGCATGAGCCTGCTCTATGATGTGTGCCACAACATCGCCAAAGAAGAGCTTCACCGGGTGGGAGATGATCAGCGCATGCTCTGCGTCCATAGAAAAGGCGCAACCCGGTCACTGCCGCCCGGGCATCCACTGCTGCCGAAGATGTACCGGCCTTTTGGGCAACCGGTCCTCATTCCGGGTGACATGGGCACCCATTCATACGTGTTGGCCGGGGCTGAAGGCGCGATGGAACAAACTTTCGGCTCCACCTGTCACGGCGCGGGCCGGGTTATGAGTCGGACCCAGGCTTCCAAAAGGGCAAAAGGACGCGACTTACACCGTGAACTTGAGGATAGAGGCGTTTACGTACTGTCCCGGGGCAAGAGGACCCTCATGGAAGAGATGCCGGAGGCCTATAAAGACATTTCCATGGTCGTCGATGCTGTCCACGGCGCGCGTTTGGCCCGGAAAGTAGCTCGACTCAAGCCACTCGGGGTAATAAAAGGTTGATTTTTCTTTGATTGCCAAACACAGAGCATTATCCCGCAGGAGGGCCGTGCCGAACCATTTCAATCTGAGGCGCAAAGAGAATTTAACAGATTGCCCGTTCCCGGTCAACCCAAAAGCAGAAACCCTAATCCACCATCAAGGAGTTTTCAAATGGCGTATGACCTTACCGAAGAACAAATTATGCTGAAAGACACCATCGCGCGGATTGCAAAGGAGCAAATCGCACCGGGCGCCGAAAAAAGGGATGAAGAAGCCAAATTCCCCTGGGATATGGTCGATATACTTCGTGAGAATGCATTATTCGGGGCGGATTTTCCCGAGGAATACGGCGGTTCGGCCATGGGCATGCTGTCCCTGTGCCTCATTGTTGAAGAGGTGGCAAAAGCATGCGCAGCCACATCCGTGATTCTCATGGTTCATGAATTGGGAACCATGCCGCTGTTCCTGGCAAGCAGCCCGGAACAGAAACAGAAGTACCTGCCGAAACTGGCCTCCGGCGAACACCTTGTCGCCTTCGCACTGACCGAACCCAATGCCGGTTCGGATGTTTCAGGACTTCGCACCAAGGCCGTTCGCGACGGCGCCGACTGGGTCCTCAACGGCGCCAAGATCTTCATTTCCCATGGCGATGCGGCCGACGTTATTGTTATCGCCGCAAGAACGGACACCTCGCTCCCGGGCCACAAGGGCACGAGCCTCTTTATCGCCGAAAAGGGGACACCCGGGCTCAGTATAGGCAAGCACGAAAACAAGCTGGGCATTCGAGGGTCTTCTACGGTGGAAATCATCATTGAGGACGTGAAGGTGCCGGCTGAAAATATCATTGGGCAAGAAGGCGGCGGTTTCCCCATCATCATGAAAACCCTCGACTTCACGCGCATCCCGGTTGCGGCGCAGGCCGTGGGCATCGGCCAGGGCGCCCTTGACTACGCAGTCCAGTACACCAAGGAGCGCACCCAGTTCGGCAAGCCCATTTTTTCGTTTCAGGGCCTTCAGTGGATGATGGCCGACATGGACACCCAGGTGGAGGCCGCCAGACAGCTGACCTACAAAACGGCGGCCGTTTTCGAGCAATTGCCGAAAAACTTGGACAGACTCCCCAAAGAGGCCATCCGCTTTTCCGCCATGGCAAAGCTTTTTGCGGCGGAGACCGCCATGAAGGTGACCACGGATGCCGTTCAACTCCTTGGCGGGTACGGATACGTTAAGGAATATCCGGTGGAGCGCATGATGCGGGATGCCAAGATTACCCAGATCTACGAGGGCACGAGTCAGATCCAGAAAATGGTCATTGCGAGCACCCTGTAAGAAGAAATGGTGATGCCTTCGGGCCCTCAGGGGCTTGTTCGCGGCTTCCCTTCCACAGCATCTTCCTTCAGGAGTTTCATCGCTCTCTTGGCGGCCTGATCATAGAGGGAAAGGCCTTCGTCCAGGAACGTGTCCGGCTGGCCCCTGTTCACCTCGACAAAGACGGCTTTCAAGATAGCCGCCCTTTGCTCGATGGCGCGTGAGGGTGCATCGGGGGACGAGTCCCGGTCTGCAGGCACTTCCGGTATGCCTATCAACATATACCAGACGAGGTGGTTTAACTCCGGCAGGATTCCCTCGGCTTCCAAATCGACGGCGTCTCTGAAATGGTTATAGGCCTCGATGAAGCCGTCTCCTTCAGCTATCTGTTCTTTTATCATTGGCTTGTTTGCCTGTTCATTCGGGCGATCCGCTTTAAGCGAAAAGGGCCATTTCTCACAAGAAACTTCATGAAAACCGACACCCATCGAAATAGGTAAGTCAGCTTATCCCTTGGGCTTTTTTGCACTCTCCCCCCGTTGCAAAGGGACCTTCCGGGTTTTCAGTGGGTAGCAGGGTACAGAAAAGCCTATCAATTGAAACCGGCTACATTCGTGGTCGTTGTCGTTGTCGTAATCGTAATCGCCGTAAGGCGCCCAACTCTCTCTGACGGCGTATTTGAGTGAAACCCGACAGACGTCAAGCTGCTCATGACCGAACTGCATGATATGC
>JAFDKD010000985.1 GCA_019307165.1 Deltaproteobacteria bacterium
GCCAGAGCATCATTGAGTGTCTCGCTTGTGAAGGTTGTTTCATGTTTATAAAATTTTAACAGCGCTTCGTAGGTATCCATTTCCGCCGGCGGCTTGTTCTGCGATTCAAGGGAGAGGGTTTGAGATATATGGCCCTGTTCCTGGGCGATATTGGCAGCAACGATTTGTGCGATCTCTCTTTGAAAGGTAATCAGATCAGGGGCCTTCAGATCGCATTCATAAACATCGCCCCATACCTGCCGGTGTGTTTTTTGGTCGAAAAGCTGAACCGCCACATTGAGATTGTGTAGCCCATAACGGACACTGCCCTCGATTGAAAACCGCGCCGCGGGTTCCTCGATAAACAGCCCTTCCGGATCCGAAAGTTTCATGAGCACTCGGATATCCTGATAACGGGACAGTTCGATGGCCAATTCCGTCATGCATCCTTCCGCCATGTAATTGGTTTCCGTACCTTCATAAAAATTTTGGAACGGCCGGATAAGCACTGACGGCCAGGGATCCACCTGCTCATTATTATTGGATTCGGTCTGCGGCGCCGAACGGCTCGAATCCTCACCGGTCTGAAAAAGAAACGACGGCACATAGGCTCCCTTGGGGATGGTGATTCGCACCCTATCGCGCCTGCCTGCTGTCAGATAATAGTGCTTCAGGGCCCGACGAAGCCGCCTTGCTTCGACGCTGACGATGGGGTCCGTGTTAGGGTCAAAGTCCGTTTTGCGGTCAAAAACATCCGTTGCCACGGTGTAGCCTTTGATTTCGCCGGCCCGCCCTTCAAGAAACATTTGGGTAACAAAGCGCAGGAATTTCTTTTGACGCGCTGTAGCGTCGAATTCAGGGCTGGACAGAATCCGATGGAGCTGTTCCTCGATGGATATTGGGTCTGTTACGCGGTTATTGCCCATTATGGCGAATCTTCCGGGTTATGGGTGTGAGATTATGCCGGCTAACAATCGCTTAGCAGAAAACAAATATTTACGTACTGTTAACAGTATAGGATAGGTCTAGGATAGGGTAACTTAGGTTCACAAATTTTTCAAGACATTTATATTATTATTATCTTAAAAAAGAAAGTAGAAACCAAAATGAGACAGAAACAATTATTCACACTGGCCATGGCCGGGGTTCTGGCAATCAGCATGGCGACATCAGCTTGGGCAAAACCGCCGAAGATGAAAATGACCACTGTCGAAGTTCCCGGTTGAAGGGAAGCAGCAATCCCGGCTTGGGGAGACATATTATTTTGAGTAATATCAATATGAAAAGGAGGAAAAAGTGAGGCTCAACAAGAGGCTCAACAAGATGTTATCATTAATTGTGACGGTCACCCTGATAATAGTACTGGGCTCCGGATCGGCGGTTGCCCAGGAAAAAAAGTCAGCCGATGAGATCGCAAAGGAGTTGGCCAATCCGGCCGGGTCTCTGGCGAGTCTCAACTTCAACCTTCAATATACTGAGTTTACGGGTGACCTCCCGAGATTTGACGACCAGGAGAGCACGGCCCTGACCTTTCAGCCGTCGCTTCCGTTCCCGGTAGGTGACAAGGGCAGGAGAATCATCTTTCGGCCGTTGATTGGCATGTCATTCGATCAGCCCGTTTTTAATGCTGCCAAAGGCGACTTTGACAGCGAGGATACTAATCTGTTGGATACTACTTTTGATCTGGTCTATGCCGGCACCAATATGACCTCCAAGCAAGACGGTTACTTGTGGGGCATGGGAATGGCGGGAACATTGCCAACCGCCAGTGACGACGATCTGGGGAGTGACCAATGGCGCTTCGGTCCGGAATTGTTCGGCGGGATCATAAGAAAATGGGGTATTGTGGGTGCTCTCGTCTCTCATCAATGGGACACAGGCGGCAGCAACGACACAAATTACAGTGCCACTGCTGCGCAATACTTTTATGCATACAGCCTGGGCGGTGGCTGGCAGATCGCGTCCAGCCCGGTTCTCAGCTACGACTGGAAAGCGGATAGCGACGACGCCTGGACCGTGCCTCTCGGCTTCGGGGTGGCCAAGACAACCAAAATCGGTAACATCCCCTTTAAGTTTGCCTTTCAGGTGCAAAAGTACGTGGTACAGCCCGACACGTTCGGCCCGGACTGGATGGTCAAGTTGACGGTCACACCGGTCGTCAAGAATCCGTTTATATTCTGATGATGGATGGCAGAATACAGGTTTCCCCACTTTGTTTCAAATCCCGCTTGCGGGGCGGTGAGGCGGGGAAACCTTTCGAAAAGCAAACTAAAACGGGGGAAAAATGAAAACATTAAGATTTGTTGTCTGGGTTGTAGCATTGTCTCTGGCACTTGCCGGCACACCACTTTTAGTACCTGAGGACGCCGCGGCTGAAGCCTTGCGGGTAAACAAACGTGTAGATGCGCGTCAGGATCGCCGCGGAGATCGTCGTGAGAACACCGTTAATCGCTTTTCCCAACACTTCATCACTCCATTACACCATAACGTAGGCTATCAGCATTCAACATCCTCAGCTTTAGATAAAGCTGAACCTCGCTAAGGAGGGAACACTTGCCCAT
>JAFDKD010000412.1 GCA_019307165.1 Deltaproteobacteria bacterium
TAGTATCAGCAGAATCCACCGCTTGTGCAGAGGGGCAAATTCCCACCATCACCATCAAAATGGTTCCTACGATAATTGCTTTTTTCATAATCATAAACCTCCGGGATTTCCCGCGTCAGCAGGTGATAACGATTGAGGCCCCTATTAAGAGGCTGTCCGACAGGCTCTGTCCCCTCCCTTTACCTGAGCACTTCTTCCAGGGGCGACCCCTGTGCGGCTCCCGGCGCGGTCATGCCCAGAAACGCGGCGATCGTCGGCGCCACATCCACCGGATGTACCAAACGGTGGATGGTTTGCGGATCTATGGCCGGGCCGGCAAACATAATCGGAACATGCGTGTCGTAACGCCAGGGTGTACCGTGCATCGCGACTACCGGCCCCTTGGCGAACAGGAACCAATAGGGTTCCTGGATGATGTAGATGTCGCCGGAGCGGGTATTGTGATGATTATTCCTGACCTGATCCAGCAACGGATTAGCCCCTTGGGCTGAAAGCCTGCTGCTCGCTACCGCAAGCGCGATCCCATCGAAATCCGTCAACGCGTCGGCAATGGCCTGCTCCACCTTGACCGTATCGAGTTCAGCATTCGCAATTTTTTCAT
The DNA here is from genome assembly GCA_019307165.1 of Deltaproteobacteria bacterium. Taxonomy (GTDB): domain Bacteria; phylum Desulfobacterota; class DSM-4660; order Desulfatiglandales; family Desulfatiglandaceae; genus JAFDKD01. Next base: position 602 of record JAFDKD010000412.1, read on the forward strand.
CATCGAGGTAGAGGTAGGGCCGGTAGAAGAAACGGACAATTTCGTCGATGCCGAACTTCCGCCCGACCTGGTTGGCTGTTGCGACAATGTCGTCCGGATCGAGACGCCCGGCCTTGAAACCCAGTTCGGTCATATACTCGGGCATGTCCGCCATGCCGTGATCTGCCGCAAGCACGATCAGGGTATGTTTGAGTCCAACCGTTTTGTCTATGAATGCGAACAGATCCGCCAGGGTGCGGTCCAGTTGCACGACAACGTCTTCATTCTCCAGGCTGGACGGCCCGAAAAAATGGTTGACCGCGTCCACTGCGGAAAAGCTGATGGAGAGATAATCGGGGATGTCATCCTGTCCCAGTTGTTCGTGTTTAATGATCGCTTTGGCAAAATCGAGGGTAAGCTGGTCGCCGACCGGGCTTACAAGAATCCGGGTGTAGAATAGTTTATCGTTTGCCTGCCCGAAAGGATGGGGAAAAACGCGTCCGTATCCCCGCAGGTCCGCTTCATAGGGACGGTCGTCCTGACCGGCCAGGAGATATGTCGAAGGCTTGTTTAACAATGTCCATGAGTTACCTGCATATCCCTCGGCCAGGCGCCGACCGTTCCATTCTCCGACCCAGTCCGGATAGGCGTCGTAATAGTAGGTGCTGGTGACAAAATCGCCGGTGTCGGTGGAAAACCAGAAGGCCTTTCCCGCATGGCCGGCCATGGATACGGCGGCGCGGTCCTTTCCCGATACACCGAATATTTTTGATCGGCCCCCGTAATAGGCCGCCAGCCCGTCGCCGATAGTGGGCGCCAGGATCACGGCGGGCGACCGGCCCCGGGTGCGCGATTTCTTCTGGGCCGGATCGACCTGTTCGCCTATTGTTTCATCTTTCCGAGTCGGAATGATCGGGCTGTCCGGGTCTTCAATATTATAGGCCAGTTCTCCGGCGTCGCGATCGAACCAGACATTGCCGACCATCCCGTGCATTGAGGGAAATGTGCCTGTGGCCAGCGTCGTATGCCCGACGATGGTCTCGGTGTTGGCATGCTGGTAATGGGCATTGGTGAAATAGGCGCCCTTCTCCATCAGATATCGAAAACCATCTTTGCCAAAACCTGCCTCATAACGGTTGAGCAGGTCACCACGTAGCCCGTCCACGGTGATTTGCAGGACAAGCCTGATATCCGAATCGGTCTGTGCGTTGGCAAACGTTGAGTTTCCACCTACGAGTATAGCCAAAACCGCAATGAGGAGAAGATTGATGCGTCGCAAAGGAGACCTCCAAATAATAGTGGATTGATTTTTTTATGGGAAGGTCGGGGGACTCTACATCTTCTATTTGGGAAACAAGAACTTCACAGCAAACATCATACTCCAGTCCGGCCCGCCATCCGGCTTTACCACGTTACCAAAAGCCTGAAGTTTGAAATCAACCGGTTGTTTGCCAAAACGCACCAGCTTGCCAATGCCGCCGCCAAGCGGTACTGTCCATCGCTCGCCACCAGGCTTCTCCCAGTCCGCCGTTATGATTGGGGTAGAGGTCAGATACCAGCCATTGCTCAGGTTGTAGTTGCGGAATTAATATGTCACCTAAATCTTCGCCGGTATCATTCGCGTCGATTCCCAAATACGGGATAATAAAGCGATTGATCAAGACGGCATTACCGATTCGGGTCGGTAATACCGGTTTCACAATCAAAGCATCCGCACTTCCATCGTTATCCATGCCGTCATAATGCCAATATTCTATGGGCACACTGATCATGTTTCCCACCGGATTTTGAGATTTTTTGGCCAGATCCTCCTGTCCAGCCGCCTGATCTTCTTGGGCCGCCGCTGGTTGAGCCATGCAGACAAATACTGCGAAAACGATTAGTATGAGCCATTTTTTGACCATAGGAGAACAGGCAGCGTTTGAGCAATCCATGTGGGGTTTGTCGTTATGCAAAATGCTGATCGCTATTTTCTTCATATCTTGTTCACCGTTTCATGTTAGAGGGGAGACTCTGTAAGCTCTAAGCTCGATGATTCAAAAAGCTCTTCGATAGTGAGTTCTTTACTGCATAGCCCTTGTTGATAAGAGTAGCGGAACAGTGCTTCCAGTGTCTTTCGATTGGATTCAATACCATAGGAATAGTAGTTATCGCCCATCAATGCACGGGTCTCATCGAATTCCTGGCCAAACCACGGGAGTGAATCTTTGAACCAGGCGGCTTTGGCCATGTAATCATAGGCCTTCTGCTTGGATTGCGAATATGCCTTGAACACAGCTTCTATAAGCCAAGGATTTCGCTTCATGAGACTCTTTTTGATTGCAACGGCATGCATGATCCTACCTTTTTCATTTGGTGGTTAAGTATGCTGTGTGTCGGGTAGTCGGGGGCTGTTTTCAATCCCCAATTATCCATACACAAAGGGGGAGAAAAGCCCTCCCACCATATGGCGGGAAGGCTTCCGGTTTGCAGTTTAGTTACCCAGGCCCGGGTCCATGTCGGGATCGAAGGGCAGTTGGTCCAGGTGCTCGATGTATTCCAGCGGGTTGAAGGGCAGTTTTTCCAGATCCATTCTCGGCTTGGCCAGATCCCGGATTTCCGGCGTGGCATTCTCGATGCCGGTCCAGGGGATGCCGTGGACCTCCTTGGCGTCGGGATATTTCTTTTTCCACAGATCGTGCCTCAGCTTCATCCGGTTGAACGGGCTCTTGAGGTGGATCAGGTTTATAAGCATGGGGGTCTTTTCCCGCGGGTCCGCGGGCAGAAAGTAAAAAGCCGCCGGAATGCCGCTTGCCTCGCCCACCGGATCGGACGAGATCCAGTGACGCTTGTAATTGCCCTTGACCGTGGCGCCAAGCCTGGGACCCGCATAGATGAACACATGGTCCCGGCGGCTGTGCGTGTCGCCGTTCAGTAGCAGGGCCGTCTGGTCGATGCCGTCGATGACGCGGTCGGTGGGAATGTATTCGGTGGCGCCCGCCAGACGGGCAAAGGTGGTGAACAGGTCGGTCTCGTGGATGATATCGCCCACAATCTGACCCGGCTCGATCACGCCCGGCCACCAGGCCTGGGCCGGAACGCGCACGCCCCCTTCGAGAAAGTCACCCTTTCCGCCGCGATATATGGTCTCGGCCATGCCGAGGCCGGGGGGCGGGTTGTGGGACATGGGCCCGTTGTCGGCCATAGCGATGAGCAGGGTGTTCTCGGCGATGCCGAGTTCCTTCAATTTGTCCATCAGCCTGCCGATGAAGGGGTCGATGTTGCACTGCAGGCCGTCCTGGAGAATGCTCCGGGAAGCCGAGCACTTCTTCGGGTTGGGGATGAAGCTGGTCAAATTCGGCCAGTTGGCGACGTAGAAGGGTTTTCCCGCCTTGGCGTTCCGCTCGATGAAATCCAGCGTTCGGCGCTGGGCCTCGGGGTCGATCTTCAGATAGTTCTCGTGGGAATTGTCCCCCCACTGGCGGGCCTTTTCCCCCTTTTTGCCTTCGGCGATCTGCACCCAGCCTTTGGTGATGAATGTGTTGTCCAGCTTGTAGGGA
>JAFDKD010000413.1 GCA_019307165.1 Deltaproteobacteria bacterium
AAGGGATAAGGAGGACAGTATTATGCGTGTGATTATAGTTGGAGGCGGCTGGGCAGGCTGCGCGGCGGCGCTGTCCGCAAAAAAACGAGGGGCTGAGGCAATCCTGTTGGAACGTACCGACATGTTGTTGGGTACAGGACTTGTGGGCGGAATCATGCGGAACAACGGGCGGTACACCGCTACCGAAGAATTGATCGCTATGGGCGGCGGGGAACTTTTCCACGCCATTGATGGTAATTTTGTTCATCATAACATCGACTTCCCCGGCCACCATCACGCGTCGTTGTACAACGTCGGCCACATGGAACCGATCACCAAAAAACTTTTGACTCAAAACGGGGTTCAAATCCGCTTGATGAACCGGGTTACGGACGTGGAAATGGACGGAGCGCGGATTGCCGCTTTGAAGGCCAAGACCGGTGGGGAAACAGTCCGTCTGGAGGGTGACGCCTTCATCGACACCACGGGCACGGCCGGCCCTCCGGCGCAGTGCAACAAGTACGGCAACGGATGCGTGATGTGCATACTCCGTTGCCACACCTTTGGCGGTCGTGTGAGTTTGGCGGCCAAGGCCGGGGTGAAAGAATTGTCCGGCCAAAAAGGCGATCAAACCGGCGCGTTCAGTGGCGCCTGTAAACTGTTCAAGGAATCCCTGTCCATGGAAATTCAGGATGATTTGAATCAAAAGGGGGTTGCCGTCATAGCCGTTCCTGAGTCCCAAATCCAAAAAGGCAAACTCGCCAAGAAGGCCTGCCAGCAATATGCACTTTCTGAATACGAAGACAACATTGTCCTGCTTGACACCGGTCACGCCAAATTAATGACCACACATTATCCGCTGGATCAGTTGCGTGAAATTCCGGGCTTTGAACATGCCCGCTATGAGGATCCTTATTCCGGAGGAATCGGCAATTCGATCCGATATATCGGCATGTCCCCCCGCGATGACGCCTTGAAAGTCAACGGAATCGACAATCTATACTGCGCCGGTGAAAAAGCAGGGCTGCTGGTCGGCCACACCGAAGCCATCTGCACCGGGACCCTGGCCGGACATAACGCCGTCGGACAGGTAATGGGCGAACCGCCTTTAGTACTCCCCGACTCATTGGCCATCGGAGACGGAATCCGGTACACGCGCCAACAAATGATGGAACATGGCTGTCTGGATTTAAAATTTACCTTCTCCGGTTCGGTACTTTTCGATAGAATGAAGGAGCGAGATTCGTACACCATTGACCGGGAGGTGATTGAAAAGAGAGTAGCGGCAACCGGACTGTCCAACATTTTTTCCGGATGATGGACCCTTGAAAATTTGGTACTATACGCGAGGAGATTCAAAAAAAGGAGGATACATGGATAACGAGCTCACGAACATCTTCCCGAAACTGGGTCGTTTTACCGACGACCTGGAACTTCCGGGCATGGCCCATCTGGTGTTTGTGGGCAGTCCCCACCCCCATGCCCGAATCAACCGGATCGACACCCGACAAGCCGAAAAAGCGCCCGGCGTGCTCATGGTCCTGACCGGCCGAGAACTGGCCCGACACACAAACCCGCTGCCCCAACTACTCGAACTGGGCAACATCGGTTGGGACTTCAAGGCTCCGGCGGAGGTCTACCCCTTGGCGGTGAACAAAGTGCGGTACCAGGGTGAACCGGTGGCAGCGGTCATTGCGGAAGATCACCGTCAGGCGGTTCGAGCCGCCGAACTGATCGAAATCGATTACGATCCGCTGCCTGTGATCATCGATGCCTTGCCGGCCATGTCGCCGGAAAGTCCCTTGTTGTACGAAGAGTGGGGCGATAACATCCAGGCGCACCGCCTTTTGACCTTCGGCGACGTCCAAGGGGCTTTCGACGAGGCGGATAGGGTCATCGAGGTTTCCTGGAAGGAGGCCCGGGCCTCGGGGTTCCCGCTCGAACCCCGAGGCTGCCTGTCGTCATACGACCCGGCCACCGGAACACTCGACACCCGGGGATCCTATCAATGCCCCTTTCGAGCACAACAGGCCATAGCCCACGTGCTGCGGCTGCCGACCACCAATATTAAGGTCACGGCCGCGGCTATCGGTGGTGCCTTCGGCAACCGGATCAATTGTTCTAAACACGCCGTGGTTTGCTTCGCCGCCTTACACCTCTGCCGGCCGGTCAAATGGTTCGAGAGCCACCGAGAGTCCATCTGTACCGGTGTCCACCAACGGGACGTGTTATGGTCCGGCCAGGTGGCCTTCAACAACGACGGCCAAATTCTGGGGATCAAAACCCGGTTCATCCAGAATGTCGGCGTGGAAATATCCCATCGCGGTTACGGCGGCGGCTCGCTGATGGCGGCCATCAGCGCGGTGCCTAATACCTATCAGCTGAAAGGCCTGGAAATTGACGCGTATGCGGTGGTGACCAATAAATCCTTTTATGGTGCCTACCGGGGCTACGGCAAGGACAAAGGACTCCGCTACATGGAACGGATTATGGACCGCCTGGCCCGGGAGCTGGAGATGACACCCGAAGAAATCCGGTACCGAAACTTCATACCGCCTACCGATTTTCCCTACCACCAGATAACGGGTTACGTTTACGACAGCGGCGATTATCCGGCCCTGATGACCAAAGCCATCAAACTCGCTGACCTGAATTTTTGGCGGGAAAAGCAAACCGCAGCAAGTGCGGAAAACCGGTACATCGGCATTGGAATGGCCTTCATCATCGAACCGGCTGGGGTTGCGTCGACCAATGTTACCAGCGGTCTCACCCAGGCTAGAATCAAATTAACCCCGGACGGACTCATTGAAGCCCACAGCGACCGGACCGAAATCGGGCAAGGCGCCGAAGAAAGCCACCGCATTGTTATCAGTGACATCCTTGGGATTGCCAAGGAAGATGTGATTATTCCTCCGGTCTCGTCGGACACTATCGGCCAGGGACCCGTTTCCAGCCGTGGATCGGTTTATTCACTCAGCGCCCTGGCGGTTGCCGCCAAACAAATGAAAGCCAAGGTTATCCAATACGCCACGCATTTTTTCGAGACTGCAGCTGAGGACATTGCCATGGAAAACGGGGCCATCTTTTCTATCAAAAACCCGGAACAAAAAATGAATTACAGGGAATTGGCCAAACGGGTATATTTTCTCCCGGGCCCCAGATCGTTGCCCATGGACATGAAAATGGCTAACGATTTTCTCCCCGATGTACAGGCCACCTGGTTCAGTCCCAGCACGGCCAAGAACCCGAGTAGCACCTACACCACCTTTTGTATGTCCGTTGATATCGTGGTGGTGGAGGTGGACGTGGAGACCGGGGCGGTCAAAATCCTGAAGATGACCCACGTCCACGACGCCGGAAACATCATCAGTCGGGAACTGGTCGAAGGACAGATCCATGGCGGCGTGGCTCAGGGTCTAGGGGAAGCTCTGTTTGAAGAAATTGTGTACGGCGACAATGGTGATATGTTGACCGAATCATACACCAACTATTTACTGCCAACTGCGCTGGAGGTTCCGGAAATAACTATCGGGCACATGCAGACTCCGTCCCCGTTCACCGAACTTGGGACCAAGGGCATGGGTGAAGCTCCGCTGATCAGCTCTAAAGCGGCTTTGATCGCTTCCGTAGAAGATGCGTTGGCACCTTTGGGCGTCGAGATCAACGAAAGCCCTGCCACTCGGCAGCGCGTACGACAATGGGTGAGAAATGCCCAGGCCACCGCCATTGTCGAAGACGGCGAACATCGATCAATTTAAGGAGGTCTTGTTCATGAAGTCCCTTGTTACAATGACCATCAATCATGAAGTCAAGGAAATTGAAGTCGATCATGGCATGACTTTATTGGAACTGCTCCGAGATGTACTCAAGATCAAGAGCGTTCATCGGAGCTGTGGTGAAGGCGAATGCGGCGCCTGTACGGTATTACTGGACGGCCAGGCCATCTGCAGCTGCCTCACCCTTGCAGCCCAGGCCGACGGCAAACAGGTATTGACCTTGGAGGGACTGATCAAAAACGGCCAAGCCCATCCTCTGATGACCGCGTTTGCCGAGCATAAAGCAGTACAATGCGGCTACTGCACCCCCGGCGTAATCATGACAGCGTATTCCTTGGTCAATGATAACGACGCCTTAACCGA
>JAFDKD010000414.1 GCA_019307165.1 Deltaproteobacteria bacterium
CTCACGGAACGTTGTCTCAGATCAGCCTTTCCATGGGGACCGGAATCGTGGGAATCCTTCTTTTGAGCTCGGGATTTGAAGGATACGGCTTTTTCGTTAAGAAGATAACCCTTGTTGTTCGCCTTCTATTCATGGCGGCAGGGTTATTGATGTTTTATCCGATGATAACGACCGACCTCATCGGCCTTGGGGTGATGGCGTTGGGCGTGGTGCTTCATATCAATGGGAGAGGCGCCGCGGGCGTCCCGGCACCGAAAGAGGCCGGACCTTAACGAGAGGATTCTCATAAATACTGGACACGCGGGAGTGTCCCGTCGCGAAAAATGAATGCTGCCATCTTTTTAGAGAATTCGGCCGGGAAATATCCGGATCGAACCGCCGTTGTATCCGGAGATTGTCGGCTGACATATCGGGAACTCGATGAGCGGAGCGCCCGATTGGCGGGAGGCATGCGAAATGCGGGCCTTCGACCCGGAGACCGGGTTGCGATTCTCTTTTATAACAGCCACACCTTTGTGGAAACCTATTTTGCGGCTGTAAGAGCCGGCCTTGTGGCCACCCCCGTCAACACCAGGCTGGCGCCCCCGGAAATGGCCTATGTGCTCAATAACTCGGAGGCCGACGCCCTTTTCTACGGGCCTGAATTCGAGGAGATCGTGCAGCGCATCCGCGGGGAATTGCCGGCGGTAAAGCTGTTTGTCTCCCCCCGGCCCGAGGGAAGCGTTCAGGCGCTGGATTATGAAGACTTCTTAGCAGGGGGCGAGAGACTGCCTGAGAGCGAACCGGTCGCCGCCGCCGACCCATGCCAGATCGTCTACACATCCGGCACCACCGGCCGCCCCAAAGGGGCCGTACTTACCCACGGAGGGGTGGTCTGGAACTTCTTTAACACCGTCCTGGCCCGTGAGGACCCCCCCGGCCAAACCATTTTGATTATCGGGCCGCTGTTTCATGTGGCGCCCCTGAACAACCAGCTGACCATCCACATCGGTCTCGGGGGGACCTGTGTGCTGATGCGGAAGTTCGATCCCGAGGGGGTCTTGCGTACCATCCAGAAAGAAAAGATATCCGTCATGGTGGCGGCCCCGGCCGTTTACAACCTTCTTATGCAGCACCCGGGGGCTGAAACTTATGATACCGGCAGCGTGACTCACCTGACCTCAGGCGCGGACAAGCTGCCCATGGAGACCAAGCGGAAAATCCTTTCTTTTTTTCCCGGCATCCAGGGCGTGTACAACGCCTATGGGTGCACGGAGACCACGGCCACGGCAACCGTGCTCAAAGCCGTGGATTGCCTTCGCAAGGAAGGTTCCGTGGGGCAGCCCGTGCCTTTCCTGCAGGTAAGGGTGGTGGATGAGGATGGCCAACGGGTGCCCCCGGGCCAGGTGGGGGAACTGGTATGCAAGGGACCCGTTGTCATGCAGGGGTATTTCAGCAATCCCAAAGCCACGCAGGAGGCGATCCGCGACGGGTGGCTGCACACGGGGGACCTGGCCCGCATGGACGAAGAGGGATATTTTTACATTGTGGATCGGAAAAAGGACATGCTGGTGAGCGGCGGCGAGAACATCTACCCCCGCGAGGTGGAGGAAGTGCTCTACACCCACCCGGAGATCTCGGACGCCGCCGTGGTGGGCGTGCCCGATGACGTGTGGGGGGAGAGCGTCAAGGCCTTTGTGGTCCGGATGTCCGGCTCCAGCCTGGACGCGGAGGGGGTCATCGAATACTGCAAGTCGCGGCTGGCGAGCTACAAGAAGCCCAAGGCCGTAGAGTTTCTGGATGTCATTCCCCGGAGCGCCTCGGGCAAGGCATTGAAAAATCGGTTGCGTTCAATGCCTTAGTTTAAAGTTAAACCCACCACAAATAGTGAGTTTAATTTGAAACTAATAACAGGAGGTTGTTTGCATATGAGTAATGATGCCCACATGCAAATCGCGGAAGCCGTGGACCGGGGCCTGCAGGGCGCCCCAAAGGTGGACGGGCAAATTTCCGCTTCGTTTATTGAATTTATAAAGCTGATCTACACGCCTGAAGAGGCTGAAATCGTACAGCACCTGGAGATTTTTCCCCACGTGAAGACAACGGCGGAGGTGGCCGGGGCATCCGGCCGCGATATCGAAGAGGTAACGGAGATCCTTGACGGAGTCCATGCCAAATACGGGCTTATGGGTTCCGGGGATACGCATTGCCTTCCCACCGTGTTTTACATTCTCAATTTTCACCATCGGTACGCGGAAGTCAAACCCGGCGACCTGGAAGCGGCCGAACACTACCAGCAGTTTTTTGTCCGGGAAAAGTTTTATCAGGACTTTGAGACCTCCAGAAAGGGAACGCCCCTGTTCAGGACGATCCCGGTGGGCCGGACCATCGCACCGGATCAACAAGTCCTGGGTTCGGAGGAAGCCCTGAGCAGGATCGAAGGTCTGGGCACGGACTTCATTGCCCTGGTCCCCTGCCCGTGCCGGACACGCACCGAGAAATTGGGTGTTCGGGAATGCAAAGACAAATTCCCGATCGGCTGCTGCATCATACCCGGTGTCAACGGGGAGAAGTTCGTGGCCCTGTGCATGGGCAAGCAGGTGAGTAAGGTTCAGGCCAAGGACTATCTGGAGGAGATGCTGGATCTGGGTTTGGTGCCCAACACAGACAATTATACGTCGCCTGACCCGTTCGTCATCTGTCTGTGTTGCGGGTGCTGCTGTTCCATGACCCGGGGCAGGACGCGGTGGGACAACCCCGAATCCATCCTGCCTTCCAACTTTATTCCCGTAGCGGATGATGACTGCGCCATGTGCGGCACCTGCGTGGACAGGTGTTTTTTCAGCGCCCTCTCCCTGGACCATGAGGCGGACCGGGCCGTGGTGGATCCGAACGCATGCATCGGTTGCGGCGTGTGCGCCGCGGGCTGCCCAACGGGCGCCCTGAAGCTTCAACGGTATGAGCGTTCGCAGTCCTTTGAAACAGTGTTCGATTTCGCAATGCAGATTCGTGCTGACAATGCATCGTGAAGCGATTTTGAAAAAAAAGGCCCGGCGGGAGCGGTAACGGCAGGTGGCCGAGATCGATTTTCGGGAAGGGGCAACTAGTCTTTGGACCACGGTTAAGGCTTTTTTTCAGGCAAAGAGCAGGGCCTGAAAATTGGAAATGAGGAACACAAGACTAAGGCTGCATAATTACGAATGAAGTGGACGATACACGTCCCATGCAAAGGAGGAAGCGTTATGATTAAAAATGTAATTATGATCGTTCTGGACACGCTGCAGTTCAACTACTTGGGCTGTTACGGCAATGATTGGATAAAGACCCCCAACATCGACCGTTTGGCGGCTGAGGGGGTCCTGTTCGAAAACGCCTATGCCGAAGGATCTCCCACAATTCCCACCAGGCGAGCCATGTTGACCGGCCGCTACACCCTGCCCTACAAGGGTTGGGGGCCGTTGGACTCTGACGACACCACGGTGGCCGACATCTGTATGGCCAATCACTGCCGGAGCGCCTTCTATTTCGACACCGCGCCCATGCACATGTATAAATACGGGTACCAACGCGGATTCGATGAAGTCGTTTTCCGCCGCGGTCAGGAGTTGGACCTTGGTTTTTACAGGAATGACCCTCTCTACCATCTGAAAATCGATGATTTTCACAAGCCGTATTATATCAAGGATGAAAACGGCAATCCCGTCAAGAATGCGGACGGCGCCTTGGTTCAATCCGAATTCAGTATGCTTTCCTATCATGAGCTGATGAGTTACCTGCCCCGCCGCCAATACTGGATGGATGACGGCTGGCAGATGATTGCCAAGCTGGTCAAAAGGTCCATGGAATACTTCGACAGGTACGATCCGTACAAGCCCTTCCTGTTTTGGTTCGATTCCTTCGATCCCCATGAGCCCTGGGACCCGCCCAGCGTCTACGACCCGGATATGAAGTGCCCCTACGATCCCGAATATGACGGCAAGGATATTATCCTGCCGATCATGGGCAGCACCGAAAACGAGGAAATATACACTGAGGAAGAGCTGCACCACATTCGGATGCTCTATGCCGAAAAGATCACCACTTGCGACAAGTGGGTCGGCAAGTTGCTCGACCACCTCAAATCCAAAGGCCTGCCCCTGGGCAATGGCAAACACGGTCACGGCATCATGAGAAAGTGTCGCCCCTGGCCTTACGAAGAATTGGTTCATATTCCGTTTATCATCCGCGCCCCGGGCATCGAAGGCGGGCAGAGGATCAAGCCTTTTGTTTCGACCGTGGATATGGCCCCGACCATGATGGATTGGATGGGTATCAACGATCCGATAAGAATGAAGGACATGCAGGATGAAAGTCTGCTGCCCTTGATGCGGGGCGAAGTCGACAAGATCAGGGACTGGGCCATTGTCGGCTACCACGGCTTCAGCTGGGGCCTGGTAACTGAAGACTGGTCTTACATCCATTGGCTGCACCAAGACAGACTCGAATTCAGTGAAAGCGACAAGAGTTTAACCGCCGGTGACGTCATGCTTGAGTTCTACGACACCGGTGCTTCTATCTCCAACGCTGCAGTTGTAGAGAAATTTGAAGGCCTCAGAGACCGCCGAAAACTAAAGGAACTGGAACAAAATGAAGAAATCTGGACCTGCACTCCCGG
>JAFDKD010000415.1 GCA_019307165.1 Deltaproteobacteria bacterium
ACCCAGCCTCCCCCATCCCCGCCTAGACTTCGGCGGGATCTTCGACAAGCGCGGAGGAGTGTTTTTGGGTTTTCGGCGGTTATCGGACAGCCTCCCAGCCCCCTTTGGAAAAAGACCTTCCGGGTTTTCAGTGGGTAGCAGGGTACAGAAAAGCCTATCAATTGAAACCGGCAACATTCGTTGTCGTTTTCGTTGTCGTAATCGCCTTAAGGCGCACAACTCTCTCTTACGGCGTATTTGAGTGAAACCCGATAGAGGTCAAGCTGCTCATGACCGAACTGCATGATCTACTCGATTACGACAACGACAACGAACACGATCACCGCTTCGCTGAGCATGACTACGATTGTTGGTTAACGCAATATTCACCCACTGAAAACCCGGAAGCACCTTTGGAAAAGGGGGATTTAGGGGGATTTTCAAGCGGTTACAAATCCCCCCCGCCCCCCTTTACAAAGGGGGGAGAGTGCAAAGCAACCCGCGACCCTGAACCTTGAACCTCTGAACTTGGAACCTTGAACCATACGAAGTTTCATAAGAGCTTGTACAGACACAGCCCATGCACGGATCGCTCCCTGCCTCACGCAGTGAGATCATGCGGGCTTTTGGGGCAAGTTAGCAGAAACGGGATAGAGCATCAACACGATTCGAAATACCCCCTATCCATTTGATGAAAACGCCGGGGTACGGATCGGGCGATGGATTCGGGAGGCCCCCGCCGACTTGACAGAGGTCGGTCTCTTCCCTATCCTCAAACGAACTGAAACGCATCGGAAGGCAAAGGAAAAGACCATGGCCCTGAAGACGAAAGAGCAATACATCGACAGCATCCGGGATCTCGCCCACCGCGTATTCATCCAGGGGGAAAAGACATCCAGCGTCGTGGACCACCCCATAGCCCGGCCGCCGGCCATGGCCATGGCGGAGACATATGCACGGGCCGAAGACGAGCGGTCCGCTGCCTTGTTCACCGCTCAATCGCCCATCACCGGAGAAACGGTAAACCGCTTTACCCACATTCAGACCGGTGTCGGGGACCTGATCGACAAAATACGGATGCTGCGGGAAATGGGCAGGGGGACGGCCTGCTGCTTTCAGCGGTGCGCCGGACTGGACTGCATGAATACGCTTTATGCCATCAGCTATGAAACGGATGAGGCGTATGGGACCGATTACCACAACCGCTTCCGGGATTTCTTAAAGCACGTCCAGGCCAACGATCTGGTCCCTGCCGCCTGTATGACGGACAGCAAGGGCGACCGGAGCCTGCCGCCCTCCCGGCAGCCGGACAAAGACCAGTATCTCAGGGTGGTCGAAAGGAAAAAGGGCGGCATCGTCGTGAGAGGCGCCAAGCTCCACATCACCGGCGGCGTGAATTCCCATGAAGTAATCGTCGTGCCCACGAGGGCGCTGCGTGAAGACGACAGCGACTATGCGGTGGCGTTCGCCGTACCCGCCGACACGAAAGGCATTACCTTTATCTACGGCCGCCAGCCTTCGGATACGCGGCGTCTTGAAGTGGACGGGCCCGATATCGGCAACCTTTACTACGGAGGCTGCGAGGCCATGGTGGTTTTCAACGACGTATTCGTCCCCGAGGACCGGGTCTTTTTGAATGGCGAATACCCCATGGCCGGAAAACTGGTAGAGCTTTTTGCCGCCCATCACCGGGCCAGTTACGGCGGATGCAAGGTCGGTGTGGGAGATGTTCTTATCGGCGCGACCATGGGGGTCGCCGAGGCCCACGGGACAGAGACGGCAGCCCACGTGAAGGACAAAATTGCGGAAATGATTCACCTCAACGAGACCCTTCACTCGGGCGCCCTGGCCGCTGCGGGAAAGGGGTATGCGACCCCGAGCGGCGCCTACGCGGTGGACCCGCTTCTGGCCAACGTGTGCAAGCTGAACATCACCCGGTTCCCTTTCGAAATCGCACGCCTGGCTCAGGATATCGCCGGCGGACTGCTGGTGACCATGCCGTCGCTGGGTGACCGGGAAAATCCCGACATCGGGCCCTATGTCAAAAAGTACCTCATGGGCCGGGAAGGCGCGGAAAGCGATCGAAGGGCCCGCCTGCTGCGGTTGATCGAAAATATCACGATGGGTACCGGCGCGGTCTCCTATCTCACCGAATCGATTCATGGCGCGGGTTCCCCTCAGGCCCAGAAAATCATGATCACCCGCCTGTCCGATATGGAAACGGCCAAGTCCTGCGCCTATCGGATCTGCGGAATAAAATAATAGTCTAGGGACGAGAGTCCAGAGTCTAGAGAAGGAACAGAGGTCGGAGATCAGAGGACAGAGGGCGGAGGGCGGAGGACAGAGGTCGGAGATCAGAGGGCGGAGGGCGGAAGGCGGAGGGCGGAAGGCGGATGTCGTTGGAGGTTTGTGGTTGGAGGTTGGACCCGGCTTCGCTAAAGGGCAGCTACGCCGCGACAAGGGACGGAGGGCGGTGTTGAAGTAGAGTGTAGGGAGTATGGAGTCAACATCGCCTTTTTGGCCTTGATCAAGTTTTAAGTTGCGAACACGAGGGCTGTAGGAGCGGTTTTAACCGCGACACAGGTGGCTCCCATGCCTGAAAGCGCCTGCTGATAAAGAATAACGCCCTGTCTGAACCAAGAACAAAGCACCAGGAACCAAGCACCAAGAACAAAGAACCAACAACGACGAACGAGGGATTTTCCATTCCGGGCAACAGCCCTTCAATCTTCAATGTTCACTGTTCACTGTTCAATGTTCAATGCCCCTCTCCCCGCCAACCCCAGTCTGACAAACACCCACGGCGCCCCCACGCCGCCCCAGAGGCCCACAATGCCGTAGCGTACGAACCGGAAAAGCGGCTCGGCGCCGAATGGCGCGAACAGCGTTTTCAGTCCTGCCCACAGGGCAATCAGGACGGCCGCGCCAAGAAGAAAACGGAAAATTCGCCTAAACCATGGTCCATCCGTATCGAACCGGACCCACCGCCGTTCCAGGACAAACCCGACGCCCATGCCCCAGAGGGTCGCCACCGCGCTGATCCCGTAGTGAGCCCCGGGTGGAAGGAGAGGGATGAGGAAAAGAGGCCCTACGGCTGCTGCGCCCAATTGCCCAGAAACGTGATGAGCTTGCAGGGCAGATCCAGCCATGGATGGAACCCCTGAAGCCAGATCACTACCCGAATTCCCCATTCCAGTATCGATTCCATGGAATCACCTCTCCGTTTCACGGACTTTCCGCCCCGGCGAACGGCCTATTACCTGAATTTTGCATGTTGGTGTAGTAAAGATCCGTGCCCATAGGACCCGGCTTTGAGGCCGGCCCCTATACATTGAATATTGAACATTGAGTTATTGAAGATTTATGGATGCGCGGCACTCAACCTCAAAACCGAAGTCTTATAGGGCAGACGCGTTCACTCAAGTTGAGTGCCGGGCCACAATCAATTTTCAATCTTCAATCTTCAATTCTCAATTTCTTTGCAGTCCTGTAAGTGATGCACGCATTAGGTGTCGGGTGTCAGGTGTCAGGAAAGGATTTGTTTTAAGCAAACGCTGGAAAATCAAGTGGGGGCAATTTCAGCAACACACAGCGGCGTCTAAGTCTATTATTCCTACTGACACCTGAACACTGACACCTGTCGAAGATCCCGCCGTAGTTGGGCGGGGAAACCTTATTCCCGCATTGGCATAGCCAATAAACATGACCACGCCCACAGGACGTGGATTTCTACAAGGGATTAAAAGGCGGATCAGGGCGAACACGGTTCTCTTGCAAAATAAGCGTGCATTCGTTATAATTTACATTACCGGATCAATAGATTCCATTCGAAAATATCATCGTCTCTTGGACTTGAATCATGGAATAAATGGACAATCATGAAACCCACTGATTCATCGCATACCGAATTGCCCATGGCCCCGTCGAAAACGGCCCCATCGACTATCCCCACCGGAGGATCGAAAGCGGCCGGGGTTTGCCGAGAGCGGGACAAAGCGGCTCGGGCGAGCCGAACCAGCCTGGATCAGCCATTTGTCTCCGGCATACTCGAGACCGCCGCGGGAAATATTCCCCAAGTATCGTCAGGCCTCACCCGGACTGACCGCTGGGGCAGCATAAAGGCCAGGTGGGC
>JAFDKD010000042.1 GCA_019307165.1 Deltaproteobacteria bacterium
CACTTGAATGTCACAACCCGCCTTGCATCCAAAGGAATCTACTAAACAAGATCGGAATTGGCTGGAGTAAGGATCGCTGAATATGCCTTTTTCCGACTCCCGGTATCCCAAAGAATAGCAGGTTGCCATGCCTTTGAAAAGAAGTATGGGGCGTGGAGTTCCCAAGGGTCTTAGAAGGAGCGATCTGCTGCTGCCATATTTCTACCATTTTATTCCATCTGCAAAACCTGGCCCAGAGGACCAGGTTTTGCAGATGGAATAAATTGACAGGTACTGGGAGTTGATGTAACATTACAGGATGCCTAGACAAGCCAGCCTGGACGCGCCCGATGTTTTGCACCACTCCCGGAAAAAATTTTATCGTTGTCGACCTGAAGGCGGAGAATCAGGACGGAGAGTTGCTCGGCCTGGGCCAGGTCGAGGTCGTTTTTCCGGATTGAGATGAATATTTGATTTTGTCCGATTGTGAGCGATAAATTGGAATCGGATCTTTAAGTTCAAGGAGGGAGAAGATGGGCGGCATCAATTTTGAGCGTTTTTTTGAGACCGAGAAACAAAGGATATTCGGTACGGACTTCTTCGCGGACGCCGAAGACTATGAAGCCTGGGATGAGATCGATTTCGAATCCGAAGAAGACATTCCGGGAGAACAGACCTTCGAGGTGAAGGCCGAAGACATGACGTTTTATGCGGCCGGGGTCCTCGATGACAATCCTCTCATGACAGACGAGGAATATGCCAAAAATTCCCCGTATGGGGAACTGTTTCCGCACCCGATCTTCCTGACCCAGATTGCATTCTGGTGCATTGGGGTCAAAGGTCGCGGAAACTGGATCAGAACGCCGGGAGCCCGCAATCCGGGCCAGGATATCGAGATTTATGAGCCTTTTCGAGTGGGTGAGACCATTCACATCAAAATGCGGCCCCATGACCGGTGGATTAAAAGAAAGAAATACTACCTGAACTATAAGATCGACTTTTACAATCAGGACAACGTAAAAAAGGCCACGTGGATCGTTGAGTTGATTCTTCCTAAATCAAAGGAAGACATCAGGAAGTTCCTTCAAGGAATTCGCGGCGTCGAGGTCTGATCCGTCAAGGAGGTGATGCATATGGGAAATTTGACTTTTGATTCCGTTCATGTGGGAGACACCCTTCCCTCAATATCCAATACGGTCACTCAGGAAACCTTTTGGAAAAACGCCGTGGCTTCTTTTGACTACAACCCGGTTCACTGCGATCCGGAATGGGTAGCGACGGCCCAGCCCTTTGGAATTCCCGTGACTGTAGCGCATGGCATGATGACCATGTCTTTTATGGTCACAGTGGCAACGAATTGGGCTGTTCCTTCAATGTTGAAGGTTTCCAAGATGACCTCGAGATTCACAAAACCCGTTCCGGCGGGGACGATCGTGATCTGTTCGGGAAGCGTGACCGAGAAACATATTATCAGCCCTGGTAAAAATTTCGTGATCGTCGATCTGAAGGCGGAGAGTCAGGATGGTGAACTGCTGGGCATGTGTGAGGCCAGGGTCGTCTTTCCGGATTGAAGCAGGGCTTTCGGTTGACAAAACCACCTTTTGGGGCTTTTCGGAGCGATGGGGGGACCGGAGGGGGCACGCTTCGGTCTACCGGGACCATTTAGGATAGATAACAACAGTGGCCTTTTGCCTGGGCCGAGGTAAAACTTCATATGGCCGGACGAGGCGCTCCATGCTGAATATCAACAATATAAGAAAAGGAAGAGGTGGTTCCAAAAAAATGACAATATCTCCGAGCGTGAGGCCGCGGCCATAGACGCTGTCGGCTGACTCCCGGATCAAACGGTAGGAGCAACGGTGAATATACGAAAGTTTTTGCCCGCTTGATGTCGGCGCAATATCTTGAAAACCGGGGAGGCACTGAAAGATGGAAGAAGACGTTCGTATTGAAGACTTCTTGACGACCCAGAAGCAAAAGGAATTTGTATATGACTTTTTTGAAAACGCCGAGGATTACGAAAAATGGGAAAATGTTGATTTTGATGAAGTGTATGAGATGGAGAGAACGTTTACCGTAACGGTGGAGGACATCAAGAATTATTCGGAAGGGATTCTCGATGACAATCCTCTGTTCAACGATGAGGAGGTTGCCGCGAAAGGCCCATACGGGGGCCTCATCGCTCACCCCCTGTTGATGACACCCATTTCCTTTTGGATTACGGGCGACAGTGGGCCCGGCAGCTGGATCCGGACACCCGGAGCCATAAACCCGGGCCAGACAATCGAATTCTATGAAAACATCCGCCCGGGAGACACCATCCGCGCCAAGGCTAGATTCTACGACAAATGGATAAAGCGTGGAAAGCGATACCTGACCAATCTGACGGAGTACTATAACCAGGATAATCGACTGGTGGCTAAATGGTGGGGAACACTCATTCTTCCCCAATCGCAAGGAGGCGAATCCCATAAGTTTTAACGGCATGCACACGCCTATTGAGCCTTGCCGACATCAAAAGCAGGCCCCGGTGGGGACGGAGCGGGGAGAAGCCCCGGTTTTCCGTGAGGAGGAAGAATACAATGGCTACGGTCACCTTTGACAGTGTAGAACTGGACATGGCGCTTCCGGAGGTCGTCAGGTCCGTGGACCAGCGGGTCATTACTCGAAATGCCGCGGCCTCGTTGGACTATAACCCCATACATATCAATCCCGCATGGGCCAAAGAGGTCAATCTGCTGGGCAAGGGAACGACGATCGCCCACGGCATGTGCACCTTTTCCTTCATGACGTCCGTGGTTACCGACTGGTGTTATTCAAGCGGCGCGTTCATTTCAAAGCTGGAGAGCAAGTTTATCAAACCTGTCAGACCCGGGGATACCATCACCTGCAAGGGTGTGGTCACCGAAAAACACCCTCGACAAAAAGGAAAGAGTTTTGTGGTGATCGATTTATCAGCGGAAAACCAGACGGGTGATAAAGTGGCTGTCGCCAAGGCACGTGTCATTTTGCCCTAAAAGGCTGCCGGAACGCGAACTGGCCCCTTTATTCCACCGGACAGCTTAACGGCTCTTTGAACGGACTCAAAGGGCCTTTCATACCGAACGATTGAGACTATGGATGTTGCCATATCTGATTGCGTTTCGGCTATTTTTTTCATCCCACAGAGGCCCCCCTATTCCTCGCTCGACAATTTTCTATGTTTCCGCCAAAGCTGATAGCGGTGGACCAAGGCATATGTCTTCATAGCACGCTCAGCCGATTCAAAAAAAGGGATGCCTGCATTACAGAACCGTTGGCCTATTTCCCGATTTGCTCCGGGCGTGCCGACCACAAGCAGGGGCTTTTTAACTGACGCATGTCCTTGAATGATCGTTTCGGACAGCCGCCGATTGGCATCCTCACCGAGCCCTGTACCTAGAAGAACAACTGCATCGACTTCCAACTCGTTTGCAACCGTCCGGACAACCTTGAGGCAGGTCTCCGGTGCCAATGAGTCTTCGCTGCCGAGGTCTATTGGATTGAATGTGCTTTCCTTGCGCGATGATATTTCCAAATCAAAGCCGTTCGAGTCCCAGTTCGACATATCTGAAAGTCTAAGACCCTCCGTCTTGCAGGCCTCTGCGCCCGATAATGCAAGTCCTCCCGGACCGCTGACAAGGGCGAGCCTGTCACCCAGATCCGAAGGCATTAGGGAAAACCCCATCAACGCGTCAATCCAGGCTTCAAGGCCGGAAACCAGGACTCCGCCTTCGTTTCTTACCGTGCTTTCCCAGATCTCCCATGAACCCGCCAGCGCACCTGTGTGGGACGCTGCTGCCCGGCTGCCTTCAGGCGTCGTGCCCACCTTCCATAAAACAACAGGCTTGGTCACTGTCGTTTCTCTAAGTGATTTGAGGAAACCGTCACCGTCCCGAATGCCTTCGAGATAGGCCCCAATAACACCGGTATCGGAATCCGCTTTAAGATATTTGATCATTTCCATGCTGCTGACATCACACTCATTTCCAAGGCTCACAACCTTACTGAAGTATATTCCGTTCCCTGGTCCGGAATTGCACAGGATAGTCGCTAGAGACCCACTTTGTGAAATAACACCAACCGGACCCGGGTTCATTGAAAATCCGGGATAAAATGAAATCCGGGATGCAGGGCAATACAGTCCCTGGCAGTTAGGGCCAAAAAGACGAAGTCCGGAGGCTTGAGCTTCACGAACAAGTTCTTCCTCCAAGGCTTTCCCTTCGTCACTGCCGGTTTCCCTATATCCTCCCGTGAATAGAACCGCTCCACGCACCCCTTTGGCTGCGCATTCTCTGACTACGGACAATGCGGAATGATTCGGGACCAGAATAACCGCCAAGTCTACGGGATGAGGTATTTCCATTACACTGGGATATGTCTTGAGGCCTTCGATTTCCGTTGTCTTGCGGTTGACAGGATAGATAGCCCCCTCAAATCCGCTTTCCACCAAAGCCGTCAAAAAAATCTTACCCATTTTTGATCCTCTTGGCAGTCCGACAAGGGCCACGGATTCCGGATGAAAGATGGCATCAAGCTGAATTTTTGTATCTTGGCGTCCATACATGATTGTCGCTCTATGAAAAGTAACTGATGTTAAAAAAATATTTCAGTTTCCAATGAATTCGGTTGGGATGCCGTATGCTGCAGGTATTCCTGAATGTCTTTTACAACTGATTGAAAATTGTATCATTTAACCGCTGGAAATGGTAATATAAAAAATTTCGGGCGTTCGACTGAACTGCCCATGCTTTTCTGCAGATTTTTGCCTTACACCTCAAGGGCCCTCTGCAAGGCGCCGCATAACGGGCTCTCCGGGCATGGTCCCCATGCATGGGTTTGCTTCAGCACGATATATTTCCGGAACCTTGAAATAGGAGGGTATCATGGCCGAAATCATGACAACCAAAGAAATCGCCAAGTATCTGAGACTTCATGAAATCACAATATGCAAGTACGCTGCGGAAGGCAAAATTCCAGCCATTCGCATTGGCCGTCGGGTTTGGCGTTTTGACAAGGAAGCCATAGACAACTGGATTCGGGACGCAGGCAAATAGTCAGATGTATTTTCTGCGCCGGGCCCTCGCTCAAAATCCATAGAGCCGCTAAACAGCGGGGTGTTTATTCCATACCGTGAGGCTCCAGTGGGGCCCTAATAATGAGGTTGCAATGAGTATATTGTTCCAACCCATGAAAATAAGGAGTATGGAGTTACGAAACCGATTCGTCAGGTCAGCAACATGTGACTGCTTGGCGGATGGAACCGGTCATGTCTCTGAGAAGCAGATCAAGATATTCGTGGAACTTGCCAAGGGCGGGGTTGGGTTAATCGTAACCGGCATCGCTTACGTTCATCATTCCGGTCAAATCTTAACGAATCAGAACTCTATCGCCGGTGATGATTGCATAGCAGGCTTCAAAAAACTGACCGCCAATGTTCACGATCAGGGTGGAAAGGTTGCTCTTCAGCTGTTTCATGGCGGTAGAGACCGAGCAGAATTTCTTAGAGGTAAGAATGAACAGGCTATAGCTCCATCGTTTATCCAAAATGATCCTTATTTTACAGAAGAATATCGTTCAATGACCCAAGATGAAATTTGGGATATTATCGGCGCATTCGGCGATGGAGCAAAAAGGGCCGGAGAGGCCGGATTTGACGCCGTTCAACTTCACGCGGCGCATGCTTTTCTGCCGAGCCAATTTCTTTCACCATATACAAATCGTCGTAGCGACGAATGGGGCGGCTCCCTGGAAAATCGCCTTCGCTTTCACCGTGAAATATATCAGGACATCAGGGCAAAGGTCGGTGCAGATTACCCGGTGCTTATAAAGCTTGGTGTTCAAGATGGATTTCCGGGAGGCCTTGAGTTTTCGGAGGGAAAGCAAGCGGCCAGGCTCCTTTCCCAGTGGGGTTATGATGCCTTAGAAATCAGCCAGGGGTTGCGGGGCGAATGGTATGAGGGTACCGAATTCCGCTCTAAAATCGACTGCCTGGACCGTGAGGGCTATTTTCGAAATTGGTGCAAAGAGGTGAAAAGTGAGGTAAACGTGCCTACTATAATGGTAGGTGGCCTGAGGACATTTGAACTCATGGAAGAGGTTATCGAAAAATGCGAGGCGGATTTCGTTTCGTTAAGTCGTCCCCTTATAAAGGAACCCGGCATTATAAATGAATGGAAAAGCGGTAATCGCCACGGGGCAACATGTATATCATGTAATATGTGCCTGGAAGCGCTCCGAGATGGTGAGGAACTGCAGTGCAAGCAGCAAGCATCTTAAGAGAGTAAATAATAAGAAAGATTCCAAAGGACGGTGTTGAGGATTCCAATCGCATAAGGCCGGAGATTTTCAAATATGCCGTATTGACACACATGATCTTTTGAACTAAATTTTCTTCCGATCAATGCAAGTTCCTATCACTCAAAGTTTCCACAGACTGCTGCTTCGAATCACCGGTGAGCAGCGTTAACCAAAAGGATGGGAGGATGGAAATGACGGACCAGGAAAAATACCGAAAATTTGTTGAATGGCTGGATAACCCGGTGTGGGAATTTACGGAATCAGAGGCCATGATGCCCATGATCATGTCCTACATTTCACCCGAAGAAGCGGAATTTATGACGGGCATACCCTTGAACGCCAAGACCATCCCGGAAATCGCGGCTATCAAGAACATGGACCCGGACGAGATTGCACCAAAAATCAAGGCGCTTTGTGAAAAGGGCTTGATGTACGAAAGCATGCGTGGTGATTCGGTCCGCTATAAGCTGCTGGATGCTCAACAGATGTTCCTGCGAATGCCCTATTGGAGCGGTGCGGAGACCGAGGAATTGAAAAATGTGGCGCACTACTCCAACAAGTACTACATGGACGGGTGGTACGACCAGATGGACGCGGTCCATCAAAAAGGGTTGCGGGCCATCCCGATCCAAAGAACGGTCGAGGACGTGAGGCAGGTCATGCCGTTCGAGAACATCATGCAGGTGGTGGACAACTACGAGTACTACACGGTTTCCCATTGCCCGTGCAGGCATAAGCATAAACTGGACCCGGACTACCAGGAAAGTGCTTACCCGTCCGAAACATGCCTGCATTTTGACGAGTTGGGCCGGCACATCGTCAAGAACGGCCTGGGGCGGGAAATCACGAAAGAGGAGACTTTGGAAATCCTTAAGAAGGCGGCCGATGCCGGCCTGGTACACGGGGTCAGCAACCAGGAGGAGAAGCCGGACACCATCTGCAATTGCGATCCTATCTATTGCACCATGTTCCGGCCCTATCACCTGCTCGGCCACTCCCAGGCCATGAACAAGTCCAACTATCAGGTCAAGGTCATCCCGGAAACATGCAAAGCCTGCGGTCTCTGTGTGAAACGCTGTCCTGTTGACGCCATTGAGTTGAAGGTGTCCAGCCAAGCCACCAGCAAATTCAACAAGGCGGCCTCGGTTGATACGGACATCTGCATCGGCTGCGGGGTCTGCGTGCATAAATGCCCGACCGGCTCCATCGTGCTTGAACATCGCGAAGAAACCACCAGGCCTCCGAAAACCGGACGTGAGTGGAGTCAACTTTTTGTTGAAGACCGCCTGGCGGCCAAACAAGAACAGGCCAGGATCGAGTAGGATCGCGGGGCGCCCTTTAGCAGGGCGCCCCTGCAAACTCTCCTAATGAGATTGATGTCCCGGCATAATCGGGGTCTCTCCCATCAGGCGCGGGCGTTGGTCATATCGCCTAAACGATTTTTCAATTCATCCGGAATTCCGTCGTTCGCCGCATTCAGGATCACTTTCGGTCTACCGCCGAAAACCCGGTAGGCATGGGTCAATGCCCGGTCGTCCATGAGGGTGTTGATGTCTTTTCTGATCAGCTTTTGTGAAGAGAAAGCCTGCTTCCAGCCGCCCAGCCATTTCACCACCATGTGGTTGGCCAATGTGACGGCGAATTGGCTCGTGTAGGGATCGCTGAACACCCCTTTTTCCGTTTCGGGAGTGTTTTCCCAGTTATCCAGAAGCCAGGCCAGGGAAACCATGTCGTGGGCCACCACGGACGAAGAGGCCATAATCAGGCCGGTTTCCGGCTGCGACACATACCCCTTGTCCGGGCCAAAGGTGGTGAGAGTTTTGTCGGCAGCCGAAATGACCAGGCGCTGTTTATCCAACAGTGTGCTGACCGCGTTGCCCTCGGCGGTCTTCTCGTGAAAATCAGCCGCATCGTGGTGATACTCCAGGCGGGTATCGTAGCGCCACCAGCCGACGGCGGCCTTGAGCCCCAGCGTGCTTCCGGCCAGGATGTGTCTGGCGCATCGGGGCATGAGGACGATGTGATCCACCTCCTTGAGAATGTTGGGCATCATGATGGGGCCTTTCCAATGGGCGCCATTCACTGGATAGTCTTCATAAAAGGCATTCCAGCCATCCTCCTCGAAAAAGTGAAGCTCAGCACCGGCACGCTCGACCGCTTGCGCCATGCCGCCTGCCTTCATGAGTTGGCGGGAGCTTCCGGTCAATTTTTCCGGGGTGAGCTTGACGTGCTCCACACCGCACATATCACCAACGAGCACCCGGCCCGCGCCCCTGTCTTTCAGTAGCTCAACCACGGCCGCTACGGCTGTGGGACTCGTGGTGGCCGGATAGGGGTTGCCCGAGTTAAGGGCCGGCTTGATGAAGACCGTGTCGCCCTTGGAAAGCCACGAGAAGTCGTCAGCTGCCTCGGCCGTCTCCCGCGCCGCCCGTTTTAAGTCGCCCTGGGGAACGTCCCTGGGCACTCCGGCAACAAACACATCCGTGGCCGGTCCAGGCTCCGGCGAAGGTCCGCTGTCTGCCGTTTGATCCGATCCTCGCGCTCGGGACCCGGGAACCAGGGCCAGGGCAATGGCGCCCGCCATCATTTCCAGAAATTCTCTTCTCTTCATAGCCTGCCGTCCTTACCAGCAAAGTTAGGGAGATCCGGATTTAATGTAATTCCTTTTTTGTCAGCTATCTTTTTGCTATGTTGCCGACGCCTCACTATCTTTCTTAAATTGGGCGCCTTCCGATATGTCGTACATCACATGCAGGGTGCCTAAATACGTTCCGTCCTTATCCCTGATGGCAGTGTAGATTTCCCTATACACCTTTTTGCTGTTCTTGGTCCTGAAAAGGGTTTTAATCGCCTTTTCCCGGCCGGACTTCAACCGATCGATCACGGAGGTTACCTTTGAAGCGGATTCCGGGCTGTGGCAATCCAGAATTGATGTCCCGAGCCGCTCTTCCACCTTTACGCCGACTCGGCTCCAGGCCTGAGTGTTCATCGCTCTTATAATATTGTCTACGTCTACAAAGGTCATCCGAATCGGTGTGGCCTCAAAAAAGGCCTCCAGGGCGTTCAGGTCAAGATCTTTAATCACTTTTTGGCCTCCTCGGGAAATGCTTTCACAACAGCCTGTCAAGTGCGGGGTCCCACTTTCCCGTTATTCTTTATATGCAATACCGAACTTCGCGTCATACCCGTGCCTACGGAATCGTACAGTATGATTTCGGCCGACTTCAGATTCTCCAGGTTTCTGTTGACCTGGTATCCTTGGATGGTGTCCTCCGTCAGCACCCCTCGCTCGAGATCATAGGGCAGCCTCAACATGCATACCACGGAGCAATTTCCCCGCTCATGAATGTTCGTCACCATTTTATCGGCGATAAATTCGGCTGTTGCCCGCCTTTTTTCCGGGAGGGTGCCGCTGAAGAGTTTCTCCAGCGTCATGGGGATCATGGCAAAGTTTGCCTGATGTTCAATGAGGAGCTGGACGTCCGTGAAGACAAGATCATTCCCACCCAACAGTTCAAAAATATGGGCTTTGGCCCCCCGTGTTGCATGCAGAAACACGCCCTTTCCGTCTATCTGCGCAAAGACATCGCCATTGTCGGGTAACGCCTGTATGTAGTCGGCAAAGCAGCCGTGCGTTCTCGTGAGCGTGTCGACAACGCCACTTCGCGGCCTGCGAAAAACATGGCCCGCCCCTTTATGGAGCGTGACCTTAATGCTCAAGTCGGGCGCCAGGTGTACGGAAACAACGGCTTCAAACTTACCCGATTCCACATAGGCCCTGGCAAGCCTTTCAACCAGCAGACCCTCCCCGTCGAACGTCATAATATCGAAAGCGAAAGATTTCACGTTTTCGTCATAAAACGCCAGGGCGCGCTTAAACGTGTCGAATGCCCCGTCGGATGCCGCCTCCGGGTTCATCAACTCGACCAGGTTGTGCTGGACCCTGGCGGCGGTGGCCGGAACTTTGTACTGAAACTTCCCGAGCTGGTTATCGATGATCAGGCCGTCTATCCTGTTTTGACCGTTTAACTCAAAGATGGTTCCGGCGATGGCCTGGATCAGGTCCTCCTCCGAGGCGCGTGCGTCCTTCGCGATCCTGGAATAACGGCCCTGAGGCGTTAGGCCGACCTTCGTCTCCAGGGCCGTGGCAAGCGCGTCGTCACCGAAAATGATATTGGAGGTGTCAAGGGGCTTGAAGGTCTTGGCGCGATGCACGTTTTCAGCGGCAACGATAACGGATACATCTCCCTCAGTGAGGAACCCCGCCGAGGACAGCATGAAAACAAGCTCGGTCGCGACATTGAACCCCGGGCACCCGGCATACAGGTCAAAGACAATGGCATCGGGGCTGTGCTCGCGGAGTAATTCAAAAGGGTATCTGATAAGCGGGCCCGGGTCGTATTTATCGTCCCCCACATTGGTGGCGCCGATGACCAGCCTGATTTTTGAGGCGTCGATATCGGATGTTTCCAGAAGGTCCCGAATGGCCGCTACGCCGATTCTTTCGCCCTGGGGCGCGGCTATTCGGGTCTTCACGCCGATTCGATCTTCAATGGCTTTGTTGTCAACGGGCTTGCCCCCTTTGAAAAACATGCCCTTGTTTTCAAAAATGGCATTGCTTACCGAAGTCCCGCCATTCCAAGCGCCATAAGCAAGATGTTCCAGGATGGAATCCGGATTGTTGACCAGGCGTTCTTTTTTCACTTGAGAATAAATCCCTCCTTTTAAACGGGCTCTCCTAAATCGAGACGAGAGTCAACAAGGATTTCGCGTTCCCAATACAGCCATTGATTGTCATGCCGTATCAATCCGAATTATAATGAAACGGAAGGCAGGACTCAAGTTTTTACGGAAAAAACGAAAGGGGGAGGAGAGTTCTCTCAGCGTCCTTCGTGGTATCAGAGGTTACGATTAATGATCTGGGTGCCAGAGCTTTTTCCGTCCTTTCTGGATGGAAACAAATTAATCAGGGAAGATCAGCTGCTAGCGCCCCTTGAAATGCGGGTCCCGCTTTTCAAAAAATGCCTGAACCCCTTCCTTGAAATCCTCGGTTGCCTGAGCCAGCATAACCTGATCCGAGTCCATGTGCATGACGGC
>JAFDKD010000416.1 GCA_019307165.1 Deltaproteobacteria bacterium
GTATATTAGTCCGGTGACAGACCGGGCTTATATGGAAGGGCGCGGCGAGGGGTTTCTTACGATGGTGAGAGAATGTAAGAAGGTTTCCGGGCAAGAGCCAAAGGTTGAGATTGTTGGAGACTCGGTCCGTGTCACCATATATGCAGGGCCTCCAAAAGAGGAACTTAATAACGCAATGTAAGCTCGTGGAGCGATTTTATTCCATTTATTGTGACAAAAAAAGGATGCTACAGCGTCCAGGAAGCAGGGCTTATTTGATGAAGGGGTCGTTACCGGTTGGGAAGGTTTGATTTGGGATATGCGTGAGAAGCCGCCTCATATGAATTGATTGGCTGAATTTCTTTGGATCAACATGGTCTAAGCAGCAACCACTCCCCAGCGGAATCACATCACCGGACTGAACTGCCACGGGACGAATTCGTTGTCCCCGAAACCGAGGCGTTCGCTTCGGGTCGCTTTTCCGGATGCGGTTTCCAGGATAAGCCGGAAAA
This sequence comes from Deltaproteobacteria bacterium, assembly GCA_019307165.1. Classification (GTDB taxonomy): domain Bacteria; phylum Desulfobacterota; class DSM-4660; order Desulfatiglandales; family Desulfatiglandaceae; genus JAFDKD01. The sequence goes on from JAFDKD010000416.1 coordinate 492, forward strand.
TATTCTCCCCCATCTTGCGAATAGAGGCATCTCCGTCTACGATCCGGCCGCAGTTCACGTCCATGTCGTCCTTCAGACGTTCATACATGGCCGTATTGGATGCCATTTTGATGGTGGGCGTCGGCTTGAAGCCGCAGACCGTCCCCCTGCCGGTTGTAAAGCATACCACATTGGCGCCGCCGGCAATCATCCCCGTGACCGAAACGGCGTCGTACCCCGGCGTGTCCATGAATACCAGACCGGCGGCGGTGACGGTTTCGCCATATCCGAAGACCGCGTTCAGGTTGGTGGAGCCCCCTTTGGCGGCTGCGCCAAGGGATTTTTCGAGTATGGTGGTGAGCCCGCCGGCCTTGTTGCCCGGCGTCGGGTTGTTGTCGAGGGTTCCCTTGTGCCTCGCGGTATGTTCTTCCCACCACCGGATGCGCTCGATCAGTTTATCGCCAACATCATTGTCCCGCGCCCTGCGGGTCAGAAGGTGCTCGGCCCAGTAGGCTCGGCCCCGTAGATTTCAGGGGTTTCGCTTAATATGGCCGTGCCGCCGTGGGCCACAAGAAGGTCAACGGCCGCGCCCAGGGCCGGATTGGCCGTGATGCCGGAGTAGGCGTCCGATCCCCCGCATTCGAGCCCCAGCACTAACCGATCGGCGGTCACCTGCCGGCGGTTGACGCTATTTGCCGTTTCCAGCATACGGGTGACGGCCTCTACCCCGAGCCGCACGGTCTCCCGGGAACCGCCCGCTTCCTGTATGTTGAGCGTTCGCACCTGAGGGCCGGTCTTCAGTGCGGTGTTTTCCAGGAAACAGTCCATGTTGTTGACTTCGCAACCCAGACCGACCAGGAGGACGCCGCCGAAGTTCGGGTGTTGCGCATAACCTGACAGTGCCCGCTGAAGCAGGGAAAAGCCTTCGTTCCGGGCACCAAGACCGCACCCCGTACCGTGCCCCAGGGACACGATTCCGTCCACACGGGGATAACGGGCCATTAGATCTTCCGGCACCGCATCGGCAATGAAGCGGGCCACGCTGGCCGAACAGTTCACCGTGGCGAGCACGCCGATGTAATTGCGCGTCCCGACCCGGCCGTCTTCACGCACGAACCCTTGAAACGTGGCTCGTTCATCCTCAGGAACGAATTCGGTGGGGCGTGAATCAACGCCCATGGCGTAGTCGCGGGAAAAATCGCCCATCTTGAGGTTGTGGCTGTGAACATGCGCCCCGGAGTGAATGTCTTGGGAAGCAAACCCGATAATTTGGCCATACTTATGAACGGCTGCGCCCGAATCGATGGGTCGAACAGCCACTTTGTGCCCGGCCGGTATGGGCTCGATGCATGACCCGTGGCCGACTTCGACGGCATCACCCGGCTGCAGGTCGAAGAGCGCGACAGCCACATTATCTCTCTTGTTAAGGTGAATCGTTTTGGGAAGTTGAACGCTCATTCCATGGTCCTTTCATTCCTGTTCGGCGGGTCGCGGCCGGTTGGATCGACCCCGGGTTAATGAGTTCGCATACGTCATCGGCCGCGTTGTTCCACAAGGCTTGCGCCTGACGGCGTTTTGCGCCGACTCATATGACGCTTTCCCCGCGATTATTCAGTAAAATCATCCTCGTAACGGATGGCAGCTGAAAAGCCGCTTTCCTCGCACATGTCTATCATGCGCTCCATGGCGTCTTTTTCTTCCCTGTATACCGGGCGGCAGATACCCCGGATAATCTGGAGCATGAGAACTTTTCGAAACGCACTGGCCTTGATTTCCGGAGGCGCCTCCACAGCTGCATCCACTTTCTTCCAGAGCATGGCGACCCGCTCCTGAACCGCGTCGTCGGCGGCGTGGCCTTTGAGTTGCCTCACGGTGTCTTCCACCTCGTCCCGCAACCACCATTCCGCGCCCACTTTTCGCTTGTGCCCATGGTATCTGTCCGAGATGTCGTAAAGCTCTTTGACACCTTCGCCGCCGACGGGCATGCCGTATTCCACCAGCGGCTCGATGCCGTATTCCTCGACAAAGGCCTTAAGTTTGTCCACGTCTTTTTCCCTGACTATTCTATCCAGCATGATGAAGCGTTTCATGCCGAATTTGTCCACAAACGCTTTCACGCCTTCCCAATTTTTATCCTTCAACAGGTTGCTGATATCTTTTTTCCGATATTTCATGGCATGCCCTTCCCATTTCCGTGGTGTCGGTTTCAAAAAAAAGGATACGGTCTCTTTACCCATTTATGGTATCTTGAGTCAACCCTTCGGGAAAACCGTTGATACCCCATCGCCGGCGCCTCTCCCGCCGAAGCTGTGCGAAGGCGGATTGCCAAGGGCTCGCGGTAATGACTACAGCTTCACCCCTGGCGCCTTAGACCCTCCGCTGAAACGGGATCTCCGAGGGGCACCCTCGACTTTTGCAGCGTTAGGGCTAACGTCAGAGTCTGAAAGGGGAGAGAAGGGTGACAAAATCGGCTGCTGAGCAATACGCTATCCGCCCCATCGGTATCGTCGGAAAGAAGGACAAACGGGCATTTGTTGAGGTGTACCCCGAGTATGAGGAAGCTCTTTCAGGGTTGAACCAGTTTTCCCATATCGTCGTATTGTATTGGTTCCACAAGAATGATGCCCCGGACAAAAGAAAGACGTTGAAGGTCCACCCCAGGGGAGATCCAAGCAATCCGCTGACCGGGGTGTTTGCCACCAGGTCCCCGGTGAGGCCCAACCTCATCGGGATGACAATCTGCGAGCTGCTCTTCATTGAAGGCACCGCGCTTTATGTGGACCGCATCGACGCCCTTGAAGGGACGCCGGTGATCGACATCAAGCCGTGTATATCGAGATTGGACCTGGTCTCCCGGCTCCGGGCGCCGCAGTGGGCGGAACGGGAGAGGGAAAAAAAAGAGAATGATTGAAATTTATTCCATCTGCGAAACCTGGCCTGCCCGTCGTAGCTGCCCTTTAGCGAAGTCGGGTCCTCTGGGCCAGTCGAAACCCCCGTGCAGCGGGAGTCAGAGTTTTCCGGCTATGCCAATGCGGGAATAGGGTTTTTTGTGCAAGATTCATGTTGTAATCAAACCTTGCAGAAAAAACAGGTCTCCTGGATCTCAAGATGTGAGCAAAATTGACATTCAACCCACAAGACATGTATAAGTAAACAGCGAAGCGCGGCTTGCTCGTTGAATTGGGAAAGCGCGATATGGTGATGGAATCAACGGCGCCGTGCAAATGATCAGGAGGTCTGCTTCATGTTCAATGCCGTCCTGAGCACCCAAAGCAGTATTGGGGGACTGGTACTTCGACTTGCCCTGGGTGCGGTCATGTTTCCTCATGGCGCACAAAAGGTCTTTGGTTGGTGGGACGGGTCAGGCTTCGACCAAACCCTTCAGGTGTTTGAAAAGATGGGATTTCCCGCCTGGGCGGTGGTCTTGCTGATGGTCGTGGAACTGCCTGGCGCCTTGCTGCTGGCGACCGGGTTCCTGACAAGGCTATGGGCCTTGTGTCTGGGGGTGACCATGACCATTTGCATGTTTACGACCCATGTTCAACACGGCTTTTTCATGAACTGGTTTGGTCAACAACAGGGCGAGGGGTTCGAATACCATGTCCTTGTCCTGGGAATATGCCTGGTCCTGCTTATTAAAGGGGGCGGCGCCTTTTCCGTCGACAGGGCGCTTGCCGACGACGGCGGCAAGGGGCGAATCAACCTGTAATGGACCCGGATCTTTACTGCTGTGTGATGCGAATGGGCGACACTATCCCCCGCTGTTCTAGGACTGGGAGGTCTGGATGTCATGAAATCGGATAGTTGCGATCAGGTCTTTAACCAAGCGGCATTGGATGCGTTGTTTGAGGCAAAACGGGCCGACGTTTTTTTCGAGAGCCTCTTTGGCGATGCGTCCGAAGGCGCTTATGACATCCGACCGGCATTCAATGGGCGGCAGCGAAACGATCTGACCTTCGAGTTTCAGCTGCGGCAGCGTCACGGAAAATGCCTGGTGTGCAACCTCACCCACGGGCTGCCGCAGGTGTTTTCCCGTCATCCCGTCATCGACGTCGAAGGGGTGGTCAAGGTGATCGATGACATGCTCGACGGGCATTTAAGGTGCGGAAAATGGCGCCTCGGTCCCACGCGAGAAGTATCCTCCGATCTTCACGTGATTCCCCTGAACATTTCCGTGACCCATTGATGGAAAAACGGGCCCGGATAACCTGTCCCTGTATTTTACGCGAACGGGAGACGGGCTGATGCCGTCTGGGGCCTCGTCAAACTGACCTTCCGCATTCTCGTAATGGGCGGCAAGGCGAACTTCTATCGTCATTTGGGATAATGTTTCTCTCTAGTCACTTTAGATCACTTTAGTTGCTTACAGGACAGCAAAGAAATTGAGAATTGAAGATTGAAAATTGGTTGTGGCGCTGCGTAGCAGCGCATCCATAAATCTTCAATAACTCAATGTTCAATATTCAATGTATAGGGGGC
>JAFDKD010000417.1 GCA_019307165.1 Deltaproteobacteria bacterium
CCCGGTCAAAGGACTCTCCTTCTTGCTGGAAGCGATGGCCCAAGTGCGTAGAACTCACCCGGATATCCAACTTCGAATCTACGGAGATGGCCCCTTACGGCAGCATCTGGTGAGATACGCAACCGACCTCGGCCTGGATGGAAAACGTATCTTTGCCGGCACCTTCAGGCGCCGGAAGCTGGCCGAGATCATGATGGGGACCGACATCTTTGTTTTAGCTTCGGTGCTTGAGGGTTTACCCTTGTCGCTGATTGAGGACATGGCCTACAGCCGCCCTATCGTGGCCACCGCCGTCGGCGGGATTCCCGAAATCATTAAAGATGGCAAGACCGGCTTGTTCTGTCCACCAGGAGACCCGGCCTGCTTGGCAGAAAAGCTGCAAACCCTGATAGAAGACCCCGCCAAGCGGGCTCAACTAGGACAAGCAGCGAGGATCGCTTATGAGAAGGGGCCCTTTTACCCTGACGCAGTATGTGATCGTTTCGAGTTTGTGTACCGGGGAGTACTGGCGTTGGCCGGACCCGCGCAAGCTCAAGATTGAAACAGGGAAGGAGGGCCACGGGTCTGTAGAAGATAGCCTGGCTGCAGGTGTGTTATTTGGAGTCAAAGTAAGTTAAAAGCACGAAGCCGGGGATTCGTTCCCCGGCTTTTTTCTTGACTATTAAATGCCTTTAGTTTATTAAAGCCAGAAATAATTATGTCAATATTGGTATTAAGAAGATTTTTTCCATGTCGGATTGCCATCGTGTTTGTTTTTAATTTTTTTGATGAATTCATGAAATCAAAAAGGGAGGAAAGGGCATGAAGTCGTTGTCATGGGCGGTTGTGGGGATTATCGCGGCGGTTGCACTTGCAGCGGGACCGGCTGTTGCTGCGGGGACGGACTGGGGGCAATTGGGTGTTGCCGATACGGACCGAGTGGAGAAGATCGTTCAGGTGACGGACAATTCGGCGGACGACAGGGTCAGCGCACCCTATTATACAAGTTATTTTTATACGGACGCCTGGCGGTCAGGCAGCCAGTGGATCGTCTATACCTCGATCCCTGTAAATTCCGGCCTTGATACGGAATCATCGGAGATCTGGGTGGTGAAGCCGGATGGGTCCGGCGCGAACAAGCTCACAGAAAATTCGGTGGAAGACGCAAACGCCGGCTTCACGCCGGACGGAAACGACATTGTCTTTGAAAGGAACGTGATATGCGAACCGCCTAAAGTTGCTTCCGGGGAGCAACCGGGAATCGAGACCCGTCGCGAGATATGGAAGATGGGCTTTTCTGAAAGCGGCCTTGGGACCGATCCGGTGAGCCTGACCCTGGAGCATCTCGGTCCATGTGAAGTTCCCCCATTACAGAGCCGGAACGGGTGCGTTGGTATCGAGTGCATCGAGGATGAAAAGTTCGCCAAGGTCAGCCCGGACGGGACCATGATCGCCTTTCTCGCGTATGAAGACTCTGGAAGTGATTTGGTTCAACAAGAGGGATGGTATCTATGGGTCATGGATATGGATGGGAGCAACCCTCGAAAGGTGAGCGGAAGTGTTGAAATATTTGGTTGCAATGAGCCGCAGCACAGCTGGTCCCCCGATTCTCAATGGGTGCTGTTCACCGGCAAAGGCGGTACACATGGTAAGGCCGTGATCTACAGGACAAAGCCCGACGGAATCACGCCCCCTGAAGCGTTCACCCCGGATGATATAAACCTGAATTCCATTTGGGCCGTCTGGAGCCCGGACGGCGCCAAAATCGCCTATACCCGGCATGAAACTATTGAACCACTGCCGCTGACGCCGGGAATCGACATGATCTACCAGTCCACCGTCACGCTCATGGACCCGGACGGCACGGAAAAAACGGACCTGGTAACTTTTGAAAATTATGACGGGGAATTTCAGATTCCCGGCCCCAAATCCTGGGATCCCGGATCCACGTACATCGCCTATACCGTGCGGGAGTTCAATGGCGACTTAAAAGGCACCATTGACAGTTCCAGATCCATATGGATGGTCAGCCGGGACGGCCTGGAAAACATTCAGCTGACCGAAAACTACTGCGATTTTGAGCCGCGCTGGAGCCCGGACGGGACCTTGATCCTCTTTGCTGACGATAAGTATAATGTCTCAAGAGATGGCAACGAGGGCGTGTCGGGTTCAAAGGAGGCACCCGGAGAAACGACGAGCACATACGACCTTCTGGTCCTTTACTTCGACATCGACGAGACCTTTGACGACGGGGACGGCGTGACCAGCACCGAGGAATCGGGCCCCGCAGGGGACGACCCCGCCTATGACGGCGACGAAAACGGCACGCCCGACTACCTTCAGAACAGCGCGGCCTCGCTCCATGCCGAAAGCGGCGATTACGTGACCCTGGGCCTGGATCAAACGAACAATGCGTCCTTCAACGAAGACGTGCAGGCCGTGCCGCCGCCCGGCACGCCGCCCAACGGACTGACCTTTCCACTGGGGTTTTTCAGCTACAGCATCGACATTGACGAAGGCGCCTGCACCACCGTGACCATTTATGCGCCCAAGGACGAAACCATCACCTCCTTCTGGAAATATGACGACACCAACGGCTACTACGAATTTCTCTACGACGGGACCACGGGCGCGGAGATCTTTCATGACGCGGACCAGACCCGGATCGTGCTGCACCTGTGCGACGGTCAAAGGGGAGACGCGGACTTTACGGTGAACGGGACTATCGTGGAGCCCGGAGCGCCGTCGGCCGGCGCATGGAGGCCCATACCCACGATGGGGCAGTGGGGAGTGATCCTGCTTCTGGCCCTCATGGCCGGGGCCGGATTCCGGATGGTCAGGCGACGAAAAAAGTGAAGGTAGATTGAAAGTACAAAGCCGGGGACATGTTCCCCGGTTTTTTTTGTTGTGGAAAACCGTGTTCCAGGGGCGTGCTCATTCGCAAAACCCAAAATCCTTTCATTCTGGTTCTCTGGATTCCCGCCGAATTCATGCGGGAATGACTGGTTGGTTTCCCGCCGTCCTTGGGCATGGAGCATGGCGCACTGCCCGCCGCCCTCTGTCTTCTGCCCTCTATCCTCCGTCCCTTCTACATTCCTTGTTCGATATTCGTTATTCGATATTTTCTGACCTCCGCCATCCGCCTTCTGCCTTCCGCCCTCTGACCGAGACTTCCTTCTCGAAGTTTCCCTGCTGATTAGACCGGCCGCCCCTCAGGCCGGAGGCGCCGACTCAGATCCACCGCCGGATAAAGGACTTGACCGGGTGTCTGGCCTTGACCATGACCAGGGGCGTTTCGCACTTCCTGGCGAATTCCTCGGGGAGCGATCCCATGACCCGCCGCCGGAACAGGGGGTCCCCGGTGGCGCCGATGATAACCAGGTCGTGAAAGGCTTCGATGTCCTGGGTCGGTTTGCCCGGCGCGGCCACGTGGAGCACCACCACGCGTCCGCCGTCCCGGTTGACCAGGGTGGCGGCCGTTTCCAGGGCAAAGGGGGCATTGGGTCCCCCGGCAAAGGGCACGAGAACAGTGTCGTATTTCTGGTGGCGGCAGTCCTTGAACACGGCCACATTGCAGGTGGCGCGCTCCAGAATGGGGTCCACGGTGCTGCCCAGGGAAAACCCCCTGCCCCTGTGCCCCTGCCACCCCATCACCAGCAGGTCGGCCTTGCGCTCCACAGCGGCCGAGACAATGCCCCTTGCGATATTGCGGCAGTAGCGCATGGTGCTGCCGAAAGGAAACCGGTGTTCCAGGTAGAGCATGGCCTCGCCGATGGCCTCCTCGCCGTCCCGGGAATACTCGGCCGTATCCGTAAGGGGCACCTGGGGCGGTATGGGCACCATGTGGATCACTTCGATCTCCGTATCCGGACCTTTGGCCTGACAGAAACGGTAGCAGTTCTGCGCCAGCGGTATGGCATTGGCCGGGTTGGCCACGGACAGCAGTATTCTGTAGTTGTCCTTTCTGGGGATGGGCGCTTCCTGGAGCACCACGATTTCATCTTCGGTGGGCGTTGCCTTGTGCTTGGCATAGAGGTGATAGATCCCAATGCCGCCGATCACCCAGGCGGGGCCCACCACCCACGCAATGGGGCTCATGTGCACCAGCCATACGGCCAGGGCCGCCTGAACGAGAATTGCGACGACAGGGGGAATGGGAAACAGGGGCATGAGAAAGCCGTAGGTCATTTCATCCGCCATTTGACGGCGGATGCGGATGGCGCAGAGATTCACCAGGAAAAAGAGAAAAAGAAACATCATGCTCGCGCTGGATGCCACGTGGATGGTGGGCAGGAAAGCGGCCACAATGATGACCAGCCCACCCGTGAACATGAGCGCCATGTAAGGCGTGCGCCGTTTGGGGTGGAGCCGGGACAGGAACGGGGGCAGCATGTGGTCCCTGCCCAGGGCGTAGGAGGCCCGCGTGGCCGAGTAGATGGTGGCGTTGAGGGCGGAGGTGGATGCGAAAATGACGGTGATGGTTACCAGGATGCTCCCGTAGGAAGGAATAAGCTGGGTGATGGCCTCCCCGAACCCTCTGCCGCCGTAAGACCCGATCCACTGCCAGGCCGGTTGGCCCACGCCCTTGACCCCGACGATGGCTGCGAAGGCCACACCCACATAGGTGAACACTACGATTAGAATTGAGTAGATCATGGCCTTGGGCAGGTTTCTCCTGGGATCGATGGCTTCATCGCCGGCCTGGGCGATGACCTCGAATCCCTCGAAGGCCACGTAGGTGAAGCCCATGGTGATGAGCAGCTTGTCCCAACCGTTGGGCAGAAAGGGCCTGAAGTTCTCCAGGCGCGACGGGTCGGTGACGGCCGTCCAAATCCCCACCAGCGCGATAAAGGCAAGGGTTACGGTCTGGCCCAGCGTGAAAAGGGCGCCCATGGTGCCGGTGTCCGACGCCCCTCTGAAATTGATGTAGATAAACAGACAGGCCACCAGGATGGCCACCCCTTTTTCCACCCAGAAAAGCTGGCCGTCCGAAAACTGGAAAAGTCCCAGTTGCACCAGGTAATTCACCGTGTAAAGGGCAAAGGTGACGGCGTAGAGGCTGCCCGCCACGGAAGAGGCGAACCATTCCATCCAGCCGGCCAAAAAACTGGTGCCTCTGCCGAAACCGATCCGGGCGAAATTGTATGCGCCGCCGGCGCGGGGCACGGCGGAACTCAATTCGGCGTAGGACATGGCCGTGAAAAGGGCGATGACCGCGTTGAGGGCAAAGGTGAGGATCACCCCGCCGGGACCGGCCACGCGAATGGCGTTCCCGACACCCAGAAAGACCCCCGCGCCGATCATCATTCCCACGCCCATCATGGTAATGTGCATCAGATTAAGATTGCGGGAAAACTCGGCGGTTATCTTCTGGGATTGGGGCGCGGGGCTTGTTCCCGCGCCGGTTTCAGCTTTTGTCTCCGTTGTGGATGTCATTGCGGAAATCTCTAAGGGAGCCTGGGGAACGGGCGTGAATGGCCTCGATAATACTGCGGCTCCAGAAAGTCAACAAAACAACGACGACCAGGGCCAATGCCGTAAGGATAACACCCATGATTATGTCAAATGTCACGTAATACTCCTTGTTATTCCTACCCGCTTTAGGGCAAAACGGTGGCATCATACCAGGATGGATGGTTTTGTCAACCAACAGGGAATCTTGGCCATCTTGGCGAGAGGAATAATAAACGCAACGGAAGTCTGCTACCTCGCAAAGGACGAAAAGATCAACTCCCCCACTCCTGTTAACTTGCATTTTTGCCAGCGCACAAAACTTCACCTAATTTCAGCTTGACGAACCATGATGAATATGCTGATTTTTGTATGCACCGTCAAAATACATGCAAATTGATGTTGGCCTAAACAATGTACAGGAGAGCGCTAAGCCTGCCTGATAAGTCGATTAACAGCTTTTTCCTATGGGGCCCTTGTAAAACCGGAAAAACAACCTTGCTAAACTCATGTTATCCCGATGCGCTCCGAATCGATCTCCTCAAGCCCGATGAACTCATGCGATACATCAAAGAGCCGTTCCTTTTGCGCGAAGACGTAGCAGCACTTCCGCCTGAATGCGAACCCTGTCTCGATTACGCCGACTCCCAGCTCCCTGCGGCCAATAAGTGGTTATATGTAGACCCCGCCTCTGGCGACACTGCCGGGGGCAACTCCTACTCCCGGCCCCGCCGGGAGAAAGATGGTGGATTTGGGAATTCGAAGTGTATATGATTGAGGCGATTTTATCGCCGGCGGCCCGGGACTTTGGAACATTCCCCGAGCCTCGGCCCGGCTCCGGTCACGGCTGATAGATCCATAGGGAGTTGCCTGCTCATGCCGTCTGTTTCCCCCATGTCCGTTTCAGTCATCGTCCCCGTTCACGGCGGGGGAGAGGACTTTGAGCGGTGCCTTTCCAGTCTGATCGCATGCAACCCCGCCCCCGAGGAGATCGTTGTGGTGGCGGACGGGCCTTCGGACGGCGCGTGGCGGGCGGCTGAAGCAGTCGGCATACCGGTGTTTAAGCTCAGCCGGACCGGCGGGCCGGCCAGGGCCAGAAACCGCGGGGCCGATAAGGCTCGGGGGGATATCCTTTTTTTCGTGGATGCGGACGTGACGGTACCCCCTGACGCGATCCGCCGGGTTCGTAGCGCTTTTCAACATACCCCTCAACCGGCGGCCGTCTTCGGTTCTTACGACGACGAGCCGGGAAAAAAGAATTTCCTTTCCCAATACAAGAATTTGTTTCACCATCATGTTCATCAAGCCGGGGCCGTGGAGGCCTCGACCTTCTGGGGGGCGTGCGGCGCCATTCGCCGGGACGTATTTATGGAAATGGGCGGTTTTGACGAGACGTACCGCCATCCCTCCATCGAGGATATCGAACTGGGATACAGGCTCAGGCGAAACGGGCAACGTATTCGCCTGGACAAGGACCTCCAGGTCAAGCACCTGAAGCGCTGGGATCTGGGTTCCCTGCTCAAGGCCGACATCTTTTACCGGGCCCTGCCGTGGACCGGGTTAATCCTGGACCACGGGTCGATGAACGACGACCTGAACCTCAAGGTCGGGAGCCGGATGACCGCGGCAGCCTGCTGCCTGCTGATGGTGGTGCTGGCGGCATCGGTCTTCGTATCGACCCTGCTGGTCGCCGCCGCCGCTCTCATTTTGGCACTGCTTTGGCGGGACCGGGAGACATACCGATTCTTTATGAAAAAGCGCGGCCTCTGGTTCGCCATCAGAACGGTCCCCATGGTGTGGTTATACTATCTGTACGGGAGCGCGGCCTTTGCCGTCGGCTATGTCAGGCATCTCTATAACAGAAGGGAAAGGGCAGGCTAAACGGCAACATGAAATAAAGATTTAGAATTTAGAATTTAGAATTTAGAATTTAGAATTT
>JAFDKD010000418.1 GCA_019307165.1 Deltaproteobacteria bacterium
AGGGACTGCCGGGTGGAAACCAAGAGGAAAATTATTCTCGCTCTGGGCTACGGACTTTCCGACAAAGAAAAACTTTTTCCGCAGAATTGAACTGGCGGCTGATGGCAACTTCCAAAAAAAATCAACTTATCGGTCTGGATATCGGCTCCCACTCCATCAAGCTGGTGGAAATCGAACATGGCAAAAAGGGCCCTGTCCTGAAAAATCTGGGAATCATGGGCCTGCCCCACGAGGCCATATTCGAAGGTTCCATCAAGGAACCGGAAATCGTCTCGTCCGCCGTTCGAAATCTGTTCAGAAATCTTCGTGTAAAAAACAAGAACGTAGCCACATCGGTTTCCGGTTTTTCGGTTATCGTAAAAAAGATCACCCTGGACAGCCAGGCGGAATCCACCCTTGAAGCCACCATACAGGAAGAAGCGGAACAGTACGTGCCCTTTGACATGGCGGAGGTGAATCTCGATTTTGACATCCTGCCGACCGAGGAGGCGGGCGGGGACGGATCGACGCAGATGGACATCATGCTTGTGGCGGCCAAAAAGGACGTCGTCGAGTCTTACGCGGGGCTCCTGGTCATGGCCGGCCTGAATCCGGCGGTGATCGATGTGGACGTCTTTGCGCTGCAAAACGCCTTTGAACTCATCGACCCGTCGTCAAAGGGGAGCCACGCCCTGGTGAATGTGGGGGCGGAGGAACTGGGGATCAACATGCTCAAGGACGGGGTGGCCCTGTTCACAAGAGACTCTTCCTATGGCGGCGCCCAACTCACCAGGGCGCTTATGAGGGAATTCGACGTCTCTTTCGAGGATGCCGAAAAGATAAAGCTGGGCGGAAAGCAGGTCGAAGGCGGCGACAAGCGCCTGGAAAAAATATTCAAAGACGCCGTGTCGGAATGGTCAAATGAGATCAAGCGGGCCCTGGATTTCGTTGCAAGCACCCATCCGGGCCAGACCTTTGATGCCATTCATTTGAGCGGCGGGTCTTCGCGGATTCCGGGGTTTGCCGAATATCTGGAAACCATGACGAAAATACCCGTCAAGCGCTTCAACCCGTTTGCCGCCCTGGCGGTCAACGAAAAGGCTATGGACCCCGCGTATCTCGACTACATGTCTCCGCAAAGCGCGGTGGCCGTCGGTCTGGCCTTGAGGAGCATTGGTGACAAATGATCCGAGTTAACCTACTCCCATTCAGAGACGCCCGAAAGAAGGAGAATGTCAGGCGGCAACTCAGTATCTACATTCTTTCGGTGATATTCCTCTTTGCGCTTCTGGGTTTCTTTTTCATCAACCTCAACAACACGCTGGCCGAGTTGACCGATAAAAGGAACGAGAAGCAGCGGGAGTTAGCTACGTATCAGGCGATCACCAAGCGCATCAAGGAGATCGAGCGAAAAAACAAGGAACTGGTGACCAAACTGGACGTTATCCGGGACCTGGAGGCGAGCAAGACGGGGCCGGTCCGCCTGCTTGAGGAACTGGCCGCCGCGATTCCCGAGAACAGGTTGTGGTTGACGTCTCTGGTTGAAAAAGGCGGGTCCCTGGATTTGAAAGGGACCGCCATGGACAATGACACGGTGGCGCTGTTCATGACCAATCTGCAGAAAGCGGCGCATATCCAGTCCGTGGATCTCACCACGACCAAGTTGAAAACCGTGTCCAAGCAGAAAATCAACGTTATCGATTTTGTCCTGAAAGCAAAGACGACCCTCAAGAAAGAAAAAACAAAGACCCATAAGAAGACTTCCGGCAAACCCGCAAGGCGGGCCCGTTAGTCCCGGACCGGAAAGGGCGAAAGATACCGGCATGAAGAAGGGCGCGTTCATAGAGAAAATTGAAAAACTGAAGATGATCCACCGGGTTCTGATCTTTGCCGGGACGGTGATCCTGGTGGCCGGCCTCTTCATCTATTTTATATACATGCCGAAAACGGAAGAGATCGGGCGCTTGAAGGGGCAGATCGCGGGGCTCCAGCAGCAGATCGACAAGGCCAAAATAGCGGCGGCAAGGCTGCCGGAGTTGGAGAAAGAGGAGGCCAGGCTGGAGGCCGAGTTCCGGGACGCCCTGCGCCTGCTGCCCAATCAAAAGGAGATCCCGTCCCTTCTCAAAGGCCTGACCAAGCTGGGCGTGGACGCCAACCTGGAATTCAGGCTTTTCAGCCCTCAGTCCGAAAGAGACAAAGGGTTTTACGCCGAGATACCCGTGTCCATGGAACTCAGCGGCACTTACCACGATGTGGCGGTTTTCTTCAACAAGGTGAGTAACATGGAGCGGATCGTAAATATCCACAACGTCACCATGAAACCCCAAAAAGCCAACTCAACCACCCTGGTGACCAAGTGCGAGGCGGTCACCTACCGATTTAAGGAAGGCGCCAATGAATCTACTAAACAAGAGCCCAAAAAGGCAAAACACCGCTAGATCGTCGGAAAGCTGCCGCATGCCGCGAGATCCTGATCCCCGTGTGTCCAAAACCGGACGGATTTCCGGGCTGCGCGTGTATACGGCGGGTTTTTTCCTGGCCGCGCTGCTTCTGGCCCCCATTCAGACGGGACCGGCATTTTCGGGCTCTAAGGAGGTCTACAAAATACCGAAGCCCGTGAAACCAACGGCCAAGGCGGATACAACCAAGCTTGCGGCGTATAAACCCGGGCCTGAGGCGGACAAGTCCAAGGCGCCGGCCAAACCCGAATATGTTTACAACCCCGCCGGCAAGACCGACCCGTTCAAGCCATTCATTGCCGATCAGGAGGAGTTTGACGAGATCCGCAGAAAAAAGCCGAGGACCTATCTGGAGACGCTGGCGCTTTCCCAACTGGAGTTGATCGCCATCATCGAGAGCCCGAAGGGAAACTGGGCCATGGTGCGCGACGGCAAGGGCATCGGATACAGCGTCCGGAAGGGCACGGCCATCGGCATCCACGATGGCGTGGTGGAGCGAATCGGTGGAAAAGAGATCGTCATCAAGGAAAAACACCGGGACTTGAGGGGAAAAACGAAGATCAAGCGCGTCCGGAAGGAACTGCACACGACGCAATAGGGCGGACGGGAGCGATGCCGTGGGCCGTATCGACTCCGCCGCGCCGAAAGCCTATTTTGGAGGTTACGGTTGAAAATGCGGCTTTCAGGGAGAAACGGTATGTGGACGAGAACGAAGAACCGGGCGGGAGGCTCGGCCCTGCTGGCCGTAGCGTGCCTGGCCGTCTTGGCCGTCAACGGCTGCGCGGCAAACAAGAAGGCCGAACGGGCCGCCGAAGTCTCGCAGCCCGCCGTGATCAACGAAATCCGGGTAACTTCGTCGGGGGGCGAGACCACGGTGCTGGAGATCGTCGGCAGCAAATCCGCCCCGTTCACCAGTTTTCGGCTGGCGGACCCGCCCAGGGTGGTCCTGGACATCCGGGGCAAGGCCGGTGAGGAACTGGAGGCGTCGAAACGGGTCTATGATCCGAATGTCACGCACATCCGGGTGGAGGAAGGGCCCGCCCAGGCCCTGACCACGCGTATTGTGGTCGAACTGGCGCGAAACGTGACATACAAGGCTGCGCAGAAGGACGCCGTGCTGACGGTGGTGCTCACGGCGGAAGAAGCGCCTCCGCCGCCGGTTTCGAAACCGGCGGACCCGGCCCGGCAGGCCGATACGGCGCCCGCGGAAGCCAAAGACGAACGGATCTTTTTCGAGCCCCGAACCACCGGCATGAATGAGGTGCTTGGGCTCGATTTCAAAATGCTCGACCACGGGAATTCCCGGCTCACCATCCACACGGACAAAAAGGCGCGATACGATCTCCGGCGGAAAGGGTCCATGGACCTGGTCCTGGCCCTGGAAAAAGTGAGCATCCGCCCACTCCTGCTGCGGCACCTGGACAGCACCCACTTCGAGGGGACCGTGGACCGGGTGTTTTCCGAATATTCCCCAGGCAGCGGCCGTCTCGTCCTCACCATTACCCTCCGCGAAATGGTGCCGTACCACCTGAATCAGTCGGACGGCGCCCTGACCATGGAATTCGGCGCCACGCGCGTCAAGCCCCCTGACATGAAAATCGTGCCCCTGAAGGTGTCAGAGACCCGCATCGTGAAGGAAACCCCACCCGCGACCGAGACCCCGGGAGCGTCCTTCCCATGGCAGGCGCGGGGGCGCCGAAGGGGAAGGCGGCCGGTGTGGAAGGCAAGTGGAGCGAAAAGAAGATCCCCGGCATGGTGAAAAGCCGCTACACGGGCCAGCCCATGACCATGGACTTCGTGAACGCGGAGGTGACCAACATCCTGCGGCTCATCGGCGAGGTGAGCGACCTGAACATCATCTGGAGCCCGGAAGTCAAGGGCACCGTGTCCATGCGGCTCAAAAAGGTCCCGTGGGACCAGTCCCTGGAGTTGATCCTGGCCAACAACGACCTGGGCATGAGACGGGATGGGAACGTCATCTGGATCACCACCCGGGCCCACCTGAACCGCATCGAGTCGGAGGAGAAGAAGAAACGGCAGGACGAGCGAAACCAGCAGATCAAGATGCGCCAGGATCTCCAGAAGGCCAAGGAGGCCGAGCCCCTGGAGACGGCCTACATGCCCCTGGATTTCGCGGAGGCCAAGAAGATCATGGCCCATATCGTCAAGTCCAAGCGGGGCACCCTCAAGGTGGACGAGCGCACCAATACCATCATCATGGAAGACACGCCCACCGCCATTGCCAAGGCCAGGGAGCTGGTCAATCGCTTTGACACGCCGGTCAAGCAGATCATGATCGAGTCGCGGATCGTGGACGCCTCCACGGGCCTGGCCCGCGACCTGGGTGTCCAGTGGAACAACTTCGAGCGCCAGTGGCGCGAGCGGGAAGGCCTGGACTGGTTTGAAAAGGGCGAAACCGTGAACGTTTCCGAGAACGTGGGGAACGTGCCCAACGACATGGTCCTGGGCGGGGCCTTTTCCAGCAACAGCCCCGAGGGCTGGGCCGCCAACGTGGGGCTCCAGCTGGCCCGGATGACCAACGTGGGCCTGGGCGCCCTGGCCATCGACGTGTCCCTGGCCCTGGCCGAGAGCGAAAACAGGGCCAAGATCATCTCGGCCCCCAAGGTCATCGCCAGCAACGGCGAAAAGGCCCTGATCAAGCGGGGCGACACCTTCTACCTGCCGGCGGCCGAGAACGTGGAGCCCAAGGAGATCAAGGCCACCCTCTCCCTGGAGGTGACGCCCACGGTCAGCTACAACAACTTCGTGAACATGGACATCGTTACGGGTGAAGCGGGCAAGACCGGAAAAGACCTGGCCACCAAGCTCATGGTCAAAAGCGGCGACACCATCGTCATCGGCGGCATCTACACGGAAAGTTCCAGGAAAGAGGTCGGGGGCATCCCCTTCTTGAAGGACATCCCGTTTATTGGCTGGGCCTTCAAGGCCGAGAGCAAGGGCAAGGACAAGACCGAACTGCTCATCTTCATCACGCCCACCGTGCTCGCGGAGCCCAAAAGAAACAGTGAACGGTGAACAGAGGACAGGGGACGGAGGGCAGAGGACGGAGGGCAGAGGACGGAGGGCAGAGGGCAGGGAACAGTGAGCAGTGAACAGGGAACAGGGAACAGTGAGCAAGGAAC
>JAFDKD010000419.1 GCA_019307165.1 Deltaproteobacteria bacterium
CCATAGTTCAGGGAGATCTCGGTTGCGCGAACTTCATATCCGACGACCGCAGAGAGCTGCGCCAACAGATACCGCTGCACGGATGGTCGCTGAATGAGGGCGTCCAGCGCGATGGCCAGAGCAATCGGAATAAAAACGATCAGGATGCAGATGAGCAGGAGGGTTTTCAGTCTTCCGGACGGCATTTCTCGAAATAATCCTGGAGGATTTTGTCGTGATCGAAGGCCAGTTGGATCGGCACGCTGTCGCGGTCAAACACCCGGACCGCGGCCGCGTCGTCGGCGGCCTTGGGCTCCCCCACGGCGCTTGCCACGAAAACGACCGTGACCGTATGAAACCGTGGGTCCCTTCCCGGATCGGAATAGGCCCCCAACTGGTAACGAAGATTGACCTGGAGCGATGTTTCCTCCTCCGCCTCCCGGACGGCCGCACTTTCCAGGCTTTCCCCATAATCCACAAAGCCGCCCGGGAGCGCCCAACCGAAAGGAGGGTTCTTCCGCTCGATCAGCACGATGCCCGGAGCCTTTCCATCGGCCCTGTCAATTTCGATGATGATATCGACCGTGGGGAACGGGTTGCGGTATTTCTCCACCGATCCGCCGCATCGGGGGCATGTCAGATGGTTTTTCATACGTAGCCAGGGTTAACGCTGGTAAAAAAGTAAATTAATTGTGAAAACGTGAAACCGGGTACCGACTGACAGGAAATTAATTTACTTTTTTACCAGGATTGTCCCCTTCTCCCTTGTCATGCAGGCGAATCGAAGGTGCGCATCCCCCTGATCCGTTCCCCCACGTTGCCCATGATGAGTTGGACAAGAGGGGCCTCCCAGAGTGGGTTGTCCGGGGCGCCTCGGCCCTGTCTTCTTGACAACTCACCCTTTGCCAGGGTTTTTACGAGGCCCATATCCTTGGGACCCGACTGGGGCGTTTGCGTTCTGCCGGCCATTTCATACGCAAAGGTGATCAATGCGATGGCGGTGAGGCTGTCGGCATCGCAGGCGTAGTCCCTGACGGTAATGTCCACCGAGGCCAGGCGCTCCAAAATTCCGTCAGGGACCTCTTGAAGGGTAGTCCGCGCCTCGAACGTATTTGAAAGCCAGCGGAATTCCTTTTCGCCGATGGCCTCAAGTATGGGATTTTGCGTCGTCATGGAATCTATTTGCCGGGGCCGCCGCCCGTTGGAGCAGGTAACGGTGTATGGCCTCCAGAAGCGTTTCGGACGCCAGCGCCGCGCAGTGCCGCTGGTCCTCGGGCAGTCCGCCCACGGCACGCTCCACGGCCGCCGGAGCAGCAGCTTCGGGCACGTCGTCGATGGATTTGCCGATGCTGAGTTGGGTAGCGGCGGCGGCGCATGCCGAACTGGGCCCGCAGCCGTCGGCCCAATAGCTGGCAGCGGTCACAGTGCCGTCCCGGATCTTCAGTTTCACCTCCATGGTGTCTCCGCAAGCGCCGGTGAGCCTGGCTTCCGTATCGGGCCTGTCCATCCGCGCGGCGGTCGGGTTGACGAGCCGGTCAACGAGCACCCAAAGGCCGACGACCAGCAGCAGCAACCCCGCCCCCACGGCGATGGTCGCCACCGGTATTTGGCTCAGCCATTCCATTGCCAATCAAGGCCCCCTCCCCTAGCCCCTCCCGCCAGGGGAGGGGAATTTGGAAGATGGGCCCTCACTCCAGAAAGCGCGCTGCGATCGTCGGGGCGCCATCCACCGAGGTATGAAGCGGGATCCGCGTTAGACTCCAAACGGCCGGCTGAACAATGCACCACTCGAATACAATACAGGGAGTGAACAGGCCTTCATGATTCGACATTTCTTATCCGATATTCGATATTCTTCCCGTTTCTTCCGATCGCCGCGTAATCTTCCGGCGTATCGATGTCCCTGTCATCCCAGTCCTTGCCGGAAGGCGCCAGGCATACGCTGTCCGCGTATTTCCGAAACAGTTCCCGTGCGCCCACGTCCCCCTCCAGCGTATCAAGTTCGCCAAAAAGGTCGCGGCTGAAAACCACCGGATGCGACCTCCTGCCGGCGACCGCAAGGGCCCCCAGCGGTTGGCCCGATACCAGATAAGCGCGCAGAAGCGTATTGATGTGGCAGGCTTCCAGGAAAGGCATATCGGCCAGAAGGATCATGGCGTGGTCGCATTGCTCCCGAATCTCGCGCAGGCCCGCCTTTATGGACGAACTGATTCCATGAAGGTAGTTCGGGTTTTCAATAATCTGAAGTCGTGGATGGCGGAGTTGACTCCCCAGGGACTTCCGGATGTCGGAGGCGCGGTGACCCAGCACCAAAACAACCTGGTCAAGGTCGGAGGTTAGGGCCTCTCCCAGCACCGCGGAAAGCATGGGCCTCCCCCTTACGGGTAGAAGCTGTTTCAAGTCGGCCATTCGGGTCGAGGCCCCTGCGGCCAGCAGAAGACCGGCAACCACGGGCTTTCCGAATTTCATTTCGAGCCCCAAAAACCAATCGACGGGCTGTTCTTCAAATCGCGGCTGAAGCCGCTCCTACAATAACGCGCCTGCGCAATGTCACTCCTCTGTAGGAGCGGTTTTAACCGCGACACCTGACGGGCGCGATTTCGTGCAATTATGCTTCCATCGCGGTTGAAACGCTGTCGAAGCATAAAATCGATTTAAGCAACAGCCCGCTGCTTTTAAAAAATCGAAAATTTCAAACTCTAAATTCTAAATTTATAAATCTCTTCTCCCCTCCTCAAACCCGGCTTCAAAGACCTTGATATTCTGATTCTTGAACCGTTCGGGGCTTGCCTCGTCGATGCTCGCCCGAATCTCGTCGGGGCTCAGGGGACCTTCCCCGAATGCGGCAAAAAACCCGAGCAGGGCCAGATTGGATGACATGGGGGCCCCTAGGGAAAAGGCAATATCGGAAGCGCTTGCGGCGTGGTAGACGATGCCCATGTTATCCAGGTAGTCCTTTACAACGGGCCCGGGAAAAATGTCCGGCGCGGCGTTGGCATACAGTCTCCCTTTCCCGGCAAGAAACGGCAGGCTTCGGTAAGCCTCGTTCTCTTCCAGCGCCAGGAGAAAATGGGCGGTCCCCGCCCTCACCAAACTGCTTTCGGCACCGCCGATCCTGAGATGGGAAATCACGGAGCCTCCCCTCTGAGCCATGCCATGGGTTTCCGCCCCCATGACGGGAAGTCCCTGGCGCAGCGCCGCCTGCGCCAGGATTTTGGTCATAAACAATATGCCCTGTCCCCCCAGGCCGCTCAAAACAAAATTCACCGTATTCGTGGTTTGCACTACATTTAGCCTCAAAGTTACTGGGGTTTGTTGCGTTAAATATTTTTGCCTTATGTGACTGGTGAAAACTGGGTGGATTACAAGGATTAACGGATCAGCGGATTAAATATCCGGTCCGTTCCACCGTCCCGCCGTTCCTCTTTCCTTCGAAATTCCTTGTTCGCTATTCGTTATTCGATATTCTCTGTTACGATAGCCCCTTCCGGGCAAACCTGAATGCAGACGCCGCACCCGGAACAAAGCATGTGGTTTACGGCGACGCGGCCCGACGCCTCGTCATGATAAAGGGCCGGGCACTCAAACCGCTCGATGCACAAATTACACGCCGAACAGTCTTCTGTCACGGTCACCCGGATTTTTTCCGGAATCGCTTCTTCCCGGTAGGCGATCAGGCAGGGGTGGCGGGCGATAATCACCGCGATGCCGCCCTCGGGCGCCTGCGTGTATTCGGCCCCTTTCTTGACCAAACGGATCATTTTCTTCACAT
Source organism: Deltaproteobacteria bacterium (assembly GCA_019307165.1). Classification (GTDB taxonomy): domain Bacteria; phylum Desulfobacterota; class DSM-4660; order Desulfatiglandales; family Desulfatiglandaceae; genus JAFDKD01. Next base: position 3,752 of record JAFDKD010000419.1, read on the forward strand.
CGTAGGGGTCCACCGTTTCTATGAAATCGATGCCGCATCCCGCAACGATCCGCTCTAACGGGATAGCGCGTCCCTTGCTCCCGTCGGCCTTGAAACCCGTTGCCGGCGTCGGCTGCATCCCCGTCATGGCCGTGGTCTGGTTGTCCAAAATGACCAGAACAAAGCGTGCGTCATTGTACACCGCGTTGAGGAGGCCGGCGGGCCCTGAGTGGAAAAAAGTCGAATCGCCGATCGTGGCCACGATGGGCTGCTCTTCCCGGTCCTGGGAATAAGCATGATAAAACCCGGAAGCCATGGTGATGGCGGCGCCCATGTCCAGACAGGTGTCTACCGCGCCCAGATTGAGGGTGAAAATGGCCTTGGGGCGGGCCTTTCGAATGGCGAAAAAGGCGGCCCGGTGACCGCAGCCCGCGCAGAGGGTGGGCCTTCGGATCGGCAACTCAAGGTCTTTGACCACCGCGGCCGCTTCTTGGCCGGCGTCGGACGGCAGCGGGTCCAGTCCACATTCGTCCAGTGCGTGGTTAAGCACGTTGTAAACCGTTTCAGGGACCAGTTCTCCCTGGGACGGCACATGA
>JAFDKD010000420.1 GCA_019307165.1 Deltaproteobacteria bacterium
TCATGTCTTCAGGGCTCTCCATGGAAATCTGCGTCGGCGTGGCCGTCGTATAGGCATACACGCCCCACACGTCCCCGAAATCAATGACCAGCTGGGACCCCCAGCCCACCAGTTGTTCCACGCTCGCGGGCGTGACCTGCGACCAGGAAGACCCATTATAGCTCCACACCCCGTATCCGGGGAAGTAGATGGCGATATTGCTTCCCCAGACGGCCATGCCCTGCGGGTCGGCAGCGGCCAAAGCAGTCCAGGTGGAACCGTTGTAGGCCCAGACGCCGTATATCCCGAAATCAGCCACGAGGGTCTCCGACCAAAATATCATTTCTTCAGGAACTGCCGGAGTCAGGGCCGTAAAAGCGCTACCGTCATAGGTGTACAAACCGAAGCCGGTAAAGCCCACGGCAAGGCCGTCCTCAATCGCGGCCATCGAACTGGCATCCAGCGCGGCGACCAGCTCCATATCGAATCCGTCAAAGGCATACAGGCCGGAGGTGCCCATATCCAGGAAAAGCTCACCTGGAGCGCTGAAGCCGCCGTCGGCCCTGGTTAACGTCAGGACGTGGCCGTCCGGAGAAATGGTGCCCGTCATATTGAAGTTGGGAGTCTCGCTGGTGACTGTCAGGGAGAACGAACCGTCCGCGCTGACGGCGTAAACTCCGGAGCTGGTTCCCGCGAAGGAGCTACCCGTTTTGGAGATCACATTGTATGACGCCGAGAAGCCGCCCGCGCCGTTGAATGTCACGGTGGCGTCTATGACATATGTCTCCGGATCATTTCCGACAAAGTCATCTAACTGCATCTGCCCCAGCTTGTATGACCCGTTCAGGCTGGCATTGCTGAAAGAGGAGCCCGGATTCCGTTTTACCATGGTGGCGACGAATTGCTCGCCGTCCGCCAGAGAGGCGCTGGTGCTGCTGGCAACGAGGACGTTTCCATTGCTGGACAGATCGGCGGTGAAAAAGACGCCGGTCTCTCCTGTCATGTAGAAATCGAACGACTTTCCGTTGACGGCATAGGTCCCAGTAACGGGCCCAGTGTTGGACCCGCCGATGGCGTTATAGGAGGTATAGGTTCCACTCCAACTGCCCGCGCCGTTGCAGGTGATGTCGGCAATGAGGGCCGTGGCACCTCGATGCTGGGTCTCGAAATGGTAAACGGCCAGATGCCGAACGATATACGTCCCGTTCAAAGTCGACAGCCCCGGCGCTGTCGCGCGCTCCTTGACCCCGACGACTATGGATTGGTCGATGTGAACGCCTCGATTTCCGCCAAAAGTCGCCACAAAGAATTGTCTGCCGGCGTCCTTGGATATATGGCCACTAAATGTCGGACTGGGTGTATCCCCCGAAACGGTAAATGTAAACGATCCGGAAGGATCCATCGAGTATGTGCCGCCCATAGTATCGTTATCCGAGGATCCATCACTGTTGAGAAACACGGCCGACCCTGTCCAGCCCCCCTCCCCATCGAAAGTAGCATAGCCGTTGCCGATACGGGCTTTTTCGTTCGATTCTCCGAAGTCCTGAATAATAAAATTGCGAAACCGGTAGGTGCCGTTCGCATCCGCATTGGTAAAGCCTGTGGAAGGCCCCTTTACCCCGGCAAGCGTGGACAGAATGACATCCGCCCACACAGGAGCGATCAGGCCGGAAATCATTGCGGCAACCACCCCGGCAATGAAAACCCTGCACCATTTACAAGACATATAAGTTACCTCCCCTTCAGATTCAGTCTTTTGTAAATATCTGGCACTTTATTTAGCTCTGTCCGAAGAGGCAAAGGACGCCCCCCCGCACATGGTCCGCAAGATTACATATGGGGCACTCCGGGGTCAAGAGAATACCTGAGGCCGAAAACCTCCCCTCGACTCCCGGCCTTTATGCCCTGTCCAGCCTCTTCAGCAGCCTGCCAAAAATGATTGGCCTGATGCGGGAGGTACTCGGCTGAAGACGCTGAGATGCATATGCTGAGATGCAGTTTGACAAACTCTGACTGGCGAGGTAGTACAGCAAACACAGCACATAAAAGGTTCAGGTAGGTTTTGGAGTAGCCCGATGCTGTATTGAGTTTTTCAAGCCCAATTTCTTCTTTGAACAGGGGAAGGTCGATTAAAAACGGCAAACAGGCGATGCCTTTATTTGAGGGAGCTTCCCGCATAATTCAGACATATTTGCGAAAGGAATGAATGCGATGACACAAGACCATCCTAAGTGGAAACCGATTCTGACTCTGATCCTTGCCATCTTTCTTCTTTCCGGATGCGCCAGTTCCATGATGAACAAGGTGAAACCCTTGACTGCGCCCGACGAAACCCGGGCATTGGTAACCTTTATCCGCCCTGCTTATGCTTATTTTGGCGGGGCCATTCAGTTCGGCTTATGGGACAGCGATCTGTTTGTGGGGATAGTCAGCGCAGGCGCTTATGTCCAGTATTATGCCGCGCCAGGAGAGCATGTCTTTCTGGCCAGAGCCGAGAACTGGTCCTTTGTGCATGCTGTTCTTGAGGGTGGAAAGCGCTATTACATCCTATGCAAGGTGTTTCCCGGCGCGTGGAAGGCGAGGGTGGCATTCGACCCCATCAGAAAAGAAGACCCGACTACGGACGAAGAAATCGCCGGTTGGCTGAAAGAGCTTGAACCCCAAGGCGTCATACCTGATAAGGTCGACGGTTACACCAAGCCACGTGTGGAGCAAGTTCGCGAGGCTGTTGCCGATTTCCGAGCAGGAAACGTCCAGTACGAAGTTTTGACAGTAGAAGATTTCCGTTAGGCTTAGAGTGCGAATTTCAGGATAAAGCGTCTCAGTTGTTTGCGCTGATCGGATGATATACCTTCGAATCGGCCTCCCAGTCTCCTCATGAATGCACTGACCAGGGAATACTGCCTCTTGTGCGGGACATCATAAAACGCCTTAAAGGGAATCCCCTTCAAATGAATATTTCCTTCCTTGTTGAATATCTCAAGTACAGCCGCGCCGTTCAGCGGTTTATACCCCTTCTCACCCTTAATATACTTGAACGACATGCCCTCGATACTGATGTCCACAATTGCGCCCACCTTCCGAAATTCCGGGACAATGCAAGCGTATATACCTTCCTGTACGGTGAATCTTTTTGATTTTCTGCGCTCCAAATGCATCGTCTCAACCTCGTTGTTATGATGCCCTACATATTAATGCCCTTAAAACACTATATTGTTCTTTCTAACTCTTCTTTCGAAATCCGTAACTCTTCATCAAATTCCTGCCAAAACGCCTCATGCTGTTTTCTCCAATCAGGCCCGAAATTTTCATCAAAGTAGGGTTTAAGCCGTTCAAACCAGCTAGCTCTTTCAGGCTCGCTCTCTTCACGAGCCTTTATGGCCTCATCCAGATAAAAATCAATGTCCGCAATTTTCCATTTGGGCACATAGGAACGGGCGCCGCCCTTGAGTGATTTGACCAGATTCTCAGGGCTGAATGCGTGGGCCGTCAGCATCACGGTGGGGATCTGCCGCTCCGTAGCCAATTCCAGGAGGCTATACCCTTTCACCCCCATGATGTCTAAAACAACGGCGTCGTATTTTCTGTTTTTGAGCAGCCTTTCGGCCCCATGAAAATCCATTGCGCTTTCTAGGAAACAATAATTCAGTATTTCTTCCAGGTTCTCGATAATGTCGGGTTCATCGTCAACGATGAGTATCCGTTTGGCTTTTAGGATCTCCCGCATATCTGGCCCCCATTTAAAAATGATTTCTTGAAAGATGGTGTACGAACCGTAGTGAATATGATCTGAAAGATCAGTATGTCTTTCTGACATGAATTGAAGTCAGGTACAGGAACTGAAAAGGGGTGGCTGACTCACCGTCGGGATCGCGGAAAACTATTATGAAAGGAGGCGCCCTCGTCAGCGATGTGCGAAAAGGGACCCGATGATTTCAGGGTATGTCCCATCCCGATATTCACCCGTAGCGGTTACCCGTCTACGCACCCCAAGTTTTAAGATGGATGAATTACCCAAAACACATTTTACAGACATACAGCAAAAAGTCTATCGTTGAACGGACACATTTTGTGTGAACTGAAACACTTACTGCCGACTCGCTGCG
>JAFDKD010000421.1 GCA_019307165.1 Deltaproteobacteria bacterium
GACGGCAACACATCGCGGGTTACGGAATCGCGTCCGGAATCCCGGATGCGATTTTTTCCATGTTATCACGTTGATGCGACGACTCGAACATAAGGCTGGAGTTTGATCGTGCACCCGAGCGGAGGTCCAAATGCAGGACTTAGGGGCTCCGCCCCAATTGGAATATTGGAATACTGGGTAGAATTTCCGGGACGTTTTTACTACCGCGGTTCCAACCTCTATTCCGTCATCCCCCGGTCTTTTCCAAGCACCTCCGGCACCGCGCGCTTCAAATTCACAATGCTGCCCCCATCCTTTTCCACAAAAGCGACCTCGTTCCGATTGCCCGCCGGCGGTGAAGATCCGCTCGACAGGCCGTGAACGACCACAGGCAGGCTGGGGATTCGATCCCCGATTTTTTCCATCAGGGAAACATGATTTGTACCGGGCAAATCGGGGTCCAAAATGAGAAGGTCGATGGGCTCACTGCCGTATGCCAACTTCAATGCCTCCTCCCCCGTTGCGGCCAAGCGGACCTCATAGCCGTCCCTTACCATCTCGCGTTTCAAAAACGTCCTTACGTGGGGGTTTCGGTCTGCTATCAAAATGATATATTGTTTTTTCATGGATCATAATACCCAATTTTACAGCTTACGGTTCAGGCACCTTGTACGGATTAATGCTCAGGACCGGAGCGGGCGATACTTTGATCACCCTTTCGGCGACGCTGCCGAACAGCACCCGCTCCAGCCCTTTTCTTCCGTGGGTCCCGATAATGACAAGGTCCACGTTTTCAGATGTTATGTAATTCAGGATTTCTTCCGCAGCATCGCCCTGCACGACTTTGGCCCTGCATTTTGGATAGCCCTTGAAGCAGCTGTCTACGAATTCCTCTATTTTGGTTTCAGCCCCCTTAATGATCTGGTTCTCAATGTTTTCAATCGTGTCTATCGGCACGGAAAGACCTGAATACTGGTCGAAACGGCGCGCAACGAAAAGCAGGAGGACTTCCGCGTCATATTTTTGAGCCGTTGCCAGGACCCAGGGCGCGATTTTTGGTGAAACCTCCGACAAATCGACCGGAAATAGGATTTTTTTGAAATCTTTCATGGCGTTTCCTCCTTGCATTAAGTATTTGGAATTAGATTTTTCAAGATGGAAAAGCAGACGGTAGTGCCCGCTTTTCGGCGGTCATCGATCCACACCCTGCCCCCATGCCGCTCAACAATTTCCTTTACGATGGCCAACCCGAGCCCCGACCCGGACACGCCTTTTACATTTGCCAGCCGCTTAAAGACCTGAAAAATGTCCCCGGCGCCGGTTTCGGGAATGCCCGCGCCGTCATCGATGACTGAAAAAATGTGGTCTTCGTGAGTTTCGTCATGCTCGACACGGATTTCCGCCAGGTTCTCACCCCCGTATTTGAGGGCGTTGTCTATCAGGTTTCTGAAGATTCGCGTGAGCAGCATTCTATCGGCCATAACAACGGGAAGCTGGGCGGGGATACGGCATCTGATGCGGCGGTCCTTTAGTTCCGTTGAAAACTCCACCATGATTTCTTCCAACAATTTGACCATATTTACCGCCGCCACATTCAAGGGGACCTCTCTGGCGGTTATGAACGAATTGATTTCTTCTACAAGATGTCCCATGCCTTGGGCGGTCTTCACGATTCGATCGCAATAGGAACGCCCCTTTTCATCCAGCTGGTCGCCGTACATTTTCTTGAGGCGTTGCGTGAGTCCGCTAACGGCGATCGCCGGGCTTTTGAGATCGTGTGAGACGGAGTATGCGAATAATTTGATCATTTCTTTTTGTTCTCGCAGCATTTCCAATTTCTTTTTTAGGTCTTCAAATATTTCCGCCCTGTTTGCCGCCACGGCTATCTGGTTGCCGATAGCCGTCATGATGTCAATTTTATCTTGATCCAGCTTTATGATATGCCTGGTCGCCAGATTCAGTACGCCCACCACTTTGTCCGCGATAAGGAGCGGGACACAGATAACGATGCGAAAGCCTTTTTCAGTCAGCAGTGCGGCCCGCTCTTCGTCTTTCAGTTCCGAGACGTATTGAGCGGTAAAGGACTTGCTCCTGATGGCAAGGCCTGAAAAGCCCTCGTTCAGTCTCATTATTTCCAAGCCGCTTGGATCGATTCCCTGATAGGCGACAAGACGGAGAATTTGTCCTGTGTCGTCCATGAGGTATGCTCTTCCACCTTCCATGTGAAAAAACTCGAGCATTTTGCACAGAGCGCCGTTCAGGAGTTCCCCCCTGTCTCTGGCGCCCGCCAGAAAATTGCTCATCTCGATAAGCATGGAAAGGTTTCTGTTTCTCTTTTTGAGTTTGCGCTCATCCAGGGGAATCGAGATGAAGTGTTTGTTGCGAAGCATTGCTAATGCCCCTTTCCCTTGGGTTTGAATTGCAGTCGCGTCATTTTCCAGTGAAAGCCTTTCCCTTATGAACAAAAGCAATGACTATGCCAAGCACGGCCCTCCGATAAAAAGCGCTTTAAACACCTGCCGAAGGGTAAATGAAATGTCGGCTTTTCACTGGTCTAATGATGCCACTCGCGGTCAATTTAAAAATACAAGCTGAAAACACAACACGGCTCTATGACTGACGATTTCAATCTCACACTGCCATTTTATTAATGCAACTGAAGGGGATAGTCGGCAATCACGGCATGTAAACCGTGGCGACCAAAATTGAATCCGTGCAGGCCGGGTTTGGATGCCATGTAAACCGCTTCGATATTTACATCGTGTAAAGAAACCTGACAGCTGCACGTCACGGGCTGTCGAATTCCATCTTTTCCTTATCCCGCTCATTTCCTGTCTATCCGGAGAGTTAGACCCTGTTTCATATTCTTCTCTATTTGGCATGTATCTTGATTCAATGATTCAGGCAGGAAACGGGATGTTGTCTCGCGACAATGTCAAGGCTGCTTTCGACAAGGGAGTCCTCAAGATCGTCCTTCCCAAGACGGAGGAGGCCGGGAAAAGGGAAAAGCCGTCCGGGGATAAATAGACCATGAGCCGATCAGCCAATACTTCGATACGGAACGCCATTCTCGGCAGCATGATCCTCGTGCCGCTGTTCGTCTTCATTTAAAAAGCTTCTCACACGAAAAGGGTTTCAGACGATTCTGGCGGGAAGCGGTGAGGAGGCCATTGAAAAACTGGAAGAGAACCCTGATGTGGTGATCCTCGATATCAGAATGCCCGGGATGGATGGCCATCAGGCGCTCAAGCAAATCAAAAAACATTCGCCTGAACTTCCCATAATTATGCTGACGGGGCATGGCGCCATGCCTTCGGCCAGAGAGGCCCTGGTGGAAGGAGCTTTTGATTATCTCACAAAACCCTGTGATATCGATATTCTCGCCGCCAAGATCAATGAAGCCTGCCGGCATGGAAAGCAACCGGATTCGGCACAGGAAAAGTGTGTCGCGGATGTGATGATCCCTCTGGCCGATTACACGACACTCAGCGGAGAGGAAACCGTTGAGTCCGGCATCTCAAGACTAAAGGAGTCTTTTGCGTCCAGAATATCTACGAGCCGAATCATGGAAACCGGGCACCGATCCATACTCGTTCTTGACGGGAAAGGAAATGTGGAAGGGGTGTTGGCCATTAGCGACTTGCTTCAGGCCATCATGCCCGCTTATCTCAGTGCACCGAAACCATCGATGGCGGACAGCGTCCAGTATTCCCCTATGTTTTGGAAAGGGATGTTCCGGGGGTCGGTCAAAACGCTCGGCAGCAGGAAGCTGAAAGAAATCATGTCTCCGGCGCCTCTTTCCATAGACGCGGAAGCCAACTTGATGGAGGCCGCCCACCGGATGGTGGAAAACCGGTCGCGACGGTTGATAGTCCTCCATTCGACAGAGGCGGTCGGTGTGGTGCGTGAGCAGGATTTGTTTTTTGAAATGGAACGCGTGTTACTGAGGACGCCATAATTAGTCGCAGCTAAACCCTCCACCTCTGGTGGAGGACCCGGATAGGTTCTACCGATCCGGGGAGGAATGAATCAGGTGGTGCAGCTGGTTTAACGTTATCATGATTATGCGACGCCTCGAACATAGGATATGGGTTTGAAACGT
>JAFDKD010000422.1 GCA_019307165.1 Deltaproteobacteria bacterium
TTATATCATGGATCTGGGTCCGGAAGGCGGGGAAGCGGGCGGCGAGCTGGTGGCCTCGGGGTCGCCGAAGGCGCTGCTGGCGCGGGGGAAACGGTCGCAAACGGCAGGGTATCTCAAGGCATACATTAAGGGGCATTGATTCCATCTGCAAACCTGGTCCTCTCCCGCAGGGCGGGATCTTCGATGGGCCAGTCGAAGATCCCGTGAAACGGGGGTCAGAGTTGTCTAGTGGTTTGACAGGAAAGTATCGCTATATTTTCGTCCATTTATATGGGCGTGGTCTCGTTCCTATGGCTATTCCCGGGCCGGTGGCAAAACCACATGCCCTTTGTCGACCAAGTAGCGTTTGATTGCCTGTGCCGCCGCTAGATGCCCCATGGGCCCCCAGTGTCCTGTTGTTTTGAAGGTCGTGCCTTTGGAAATTTTTCCGGCAAAGAACGGTCGAGTGGAAAAGCATTCTACGTTTCCGCTGTCCCGGCATGAGGCGAATAAGAACTCCTCGGCGGGCGTCAAATCCGCGGGAAGCAGCATTTCCCTGCCATCGGGCAGAAATACAAATATGGGAACAGCGGGAATTTCGGCGGACACCGAGATTATTTTGTCAAGTATGGCGGCAGTGATATCCTCCGTGTCTTTTCGGTACAAACCGATCGCCTTTTCAATCCTGCTTTTTATATTCAGGCATACATCGAGCGATCGGGGACGAGCCCAATCCCATTTAAGGAAATCGCCTTTTAGGACTTCCTCGGGGCTTAGAACAGGAGAGTTCACCAGTTTCAGTCCTTCGTGCTCCAGAACGAATTTCGGTTTGGCAAAGTCTCTAAATGTCAAAAGATTTCGGGGCATATCCCTGGAAAGGAACCCCAGGATAACAATATTGGGTTCGTATTTTATGCCTTCTTCCATTAAATATATGAGCATTTGATCATGCGCGTATCCGTGTACGCCCATATTGATAATTTCAGCGGTCGGCAGCATCTCTTGCAGATAGTATGAATACGTTTCCGTGTCGCTCACCCCGTCACCGAAAGTAAATGAATCTCCAAGGATCAATATTCGAACTTTGTTTCCATTTCTCCCATAATCATATTCATTCGAACCCCTCAGTCCTCTTGAATTCGTATTCAATATGCAGTCCCCGAAGGCCTTCGCATTTCTTAAACCGGGCTTGGATATCCATCCTTTTGAGGCGTCATAAATATCAAATTTGTAGTAAATTTGTTTGCCCGTTTTTTCATGCCTTTTCACCCAGGCCCTGCGCCACCAATAGTCTTCATCCACCCGCAATCGCATGGATAATTGAGGGAAAGAAAATACCAGTCTTGAAAAAAACTCGAAGACTAAAAATAGGAATATTAAATATAATATTATTTTAAAATATCTATTTTTTAAATTAAATTTCATTTTAATGTTTGATTAGTTAATTGTTTCAATCTCGACAGAAACCCTGCGACTGTGGAATTATAGGATGATGCGGGTTTTCATTCAAGAGTTAAGGGAAGGAGACCGTTATGAAAGGTATTGCGCCCATTCATTATACACTCGTAATTGAACCCGATCTGGATCGATTCAGTTTTTCGGGGACCGCTGAAATAATGCTGAAGGCATCCGATCCGGTGAAACGGATAACCCTGGATGCGATGGAACTGCTGATCCGGTCCTGCATGGTGAAGGTCAACGGTGAATTCGTTCCTTGCCGGTTTTCCATGAATCCGAAAAATCAAAAACTGTTGCTCTCTTTGCCGGGTGATTTGTCAGGGGATATCGCACTTCGAATTGAGTACGAGGGCCGGATCAACGACAAATTGGCCGGCTTTTACCGCAGCCGTTATAAACTGCAAGGGCGGGAGAAAACCATGGCAGTCACCCAGTTCCAGGAAAGCGACGCCCGGCGGGCCTTCCCCTGCCTGGATCACCCCGGAAGCAAGGCCACATTCGATGTGGAACTGATCGTGGACGCTTCCTTGACAGCCATCTCCAACGGCGCCGTGGTCGAGGAAACGCCGGTGGGCGACGCTCGGAAGCGCGTCCGGTTCGAACGGACACCCAGGATGTCCACCTACCTGCTCTTTTTCGGGGTGGGAGAGTTCAATAGCATTAAGGATAGCGAGGACGAGCGTGTCAGGGTGGTTGCGCCGGCCGGCTTGATCCGGTATGGGGGCTACGGTTTGGATTTCGGCAGGAAATCGCTCCAATTTTGCGAAGACTTTTTCGGCATCGGTTACGCCCTTTCCAAAATGGACTTGATCAGCGTGCCCGATTTTGCATTCGGGGCCATGGAGAACTGGGGGGCCATCACGTTCAGGGAGAACCTCCTGCTTCATTTCCCCGGCATCACTTCCGCCGCCGGCGAGGGGCGCATCTGCGAGGTCATTGCGCACGAGATCGTCCATCAGTGGTTCGGCAACCTGGTGACGCCGTCGGAGTGGCGTTACTTGTGGCTGAATGAGAGCTTCGCCACCTTTTTCGGTTTCGACGTGGTGGACCACTATCATCCCGAGTGGCAGATTTGGGAACAGTTCCTCAGCAACCAAACTGATCCGGCCATGGATCGGGACAGCCTCCACGAAACCTTTGCCATCGAACTTCCGGGGGACGGACACGTGGAAATCAACCCCAGTACGGCGCCCATCATCTACAACAAGGGAGCCGGCATTCTCCGTCAGGTGAAGGGTTACATCGGGGACGAAGCTTTCCAAGGGGGGCTCCGGCACTATCTCTCGGCCCATCAGTACGACTGCGCATCCAGCAGCGATCTCTGGGAGTCCCTGGAATCCGCGTCCGGCAAGCCCGTGACCCATCTGATGAAGGGGTGGATCGAGCAGCCGGGTTTCCCGTTGGTAACGGCGAAGCGGGATGGCGGCAGCCTGATACTGGACCAACGCAGGTTTACGTACCTGCCCAACGACTCGGCGCAGGTTTGGCCCATTCCCATAAGTATTCGACTGTTTTACTCGGATAACGGTTCCGGCGTTGTGTCTATGCTGATGGACGAGAAGTCCGCGGAGGTTCCCATGGAAGGGGACCCTGTGGCCTTTAAAGTCAATGAAGGCCAGCCCGGTTTTTTTCGGGTCAGGTATGCCGATGAAACGAATCTCGAAGAACTGGGAAAACGGGTGCTCGACCGGACCCTGGGTCCCGAGGACCGGTGGGGGCTTCAGAACGACCTGTTCGCCATGGCGATGGCAGGGAACTGCTCCATGGACCGGTATCTTGGTTTTCTCGACCATTACCGCGAAGAGACCGACTTTCTGCCCCTGGCCAGTATAGCGTCGAATCTGCACTCGGGGTACATGACCCTGGGAGAAGCGTGCCGTGGACGGATTGCGAAAACGGGCAAAGGCCTGTTCGATGCGGCACTGTCCGCGATCGGCATGGAACCGCAAGCGGATGAGCGCCATGTCACCGCCCTATTGAGGGACCAGCTCCTGGCACAGGCCGTACGCTACGGTTCGGCGCCGGTGGAACGTTTTGCCCTGGAAAAGGCCCTTGCCCTGAAAAGCGGCAAAGAGATTCACCCCGACATTATGAAAAGCACGCTGCAAGTCGGCGCCATGAAAGGGGACGCCGCATTCTTCACGTGGCTTGTCTCCCGCCTTGAGTCAACCGAAAGCGAGCACGAGAGAAGCACGATTTTGCTGGCCATGGGGTCTCTTGGGGACGAAAAACTCCTGGAGCGCGCGCGAGCATATGTGCTGGCGCAGGTCCCCGATCGAAACAAATTTATCCCCATTGCCGCCATGTGCGGCAACCCCAAGGCCGTGCCGCACATGTGGGAATGGTTCATGGAGCACCTGGCGGAACTCGAGCGGTTTCACCCCATTCACTACGGTCGCGTCATTGCAGCCGTCGTTTCGCGTGGGGGAATTGGGAGAGAAGCGGAGGTGAGATCTTTTTTCGCCGATTACGCGGACAGACAAGAGTCGGTCAAAGACGTGATTTTGCTGGCCCTGGAAAAGCTGGAGATTAACCGGCGGTTTCGGGAGAACAATGGGTAACGCGTTACGGGTTGCGGGTTGCGTGTTGCGAGTTGCGAGTTGCGCGTTGCGCGTTGCGGGATATAGGAAGGCGGCCT
>JAFDKD010000423.1 GCA_019307165.1 Deltaproteobacteria bacterium
TCAGTCATCAACAGGCTGTTGCCCAAATCGATTTCATGCTTCGACAGGCTCAGCACGAACGGAAAATCCCAATGATTTCAATACCCGACCGTTCGCCCTGAGCCCTGTCCTGAGCTTGTCGAAGGGTTGTCGAAGGGCAAATTGGGGATTTGGGCAACACTCTGTCAATAATCAATTGACAACCATCGATCATCAATTCCCAATCTTCAATTTTCAATCTTCAATCTTCAATTACACAGCGGTATCACATACGGCCCCTCCGGGACCACGGCGACCGCCTTGTCCCCGCAGGCATCGACGCTTGCCGCCACCGCCGCTTCCACCGACGGGACCGCCTGCACATAAATGTCTTCCAGGTCTTCCGAGCTGAGCCCGGTACAATACAATTGAATCGTCCCCTTTTTCAAGGCCTTTACCAGCATTTCCGTCTGCCATTCGTCAATGAGCGCTTTGTCGCGTTCAAAAAGCGTGGACATGAACCGATCGGGACCGACCCTGCATAGGTGCTGCTGGGCCTCCACAAACTCTCTGCTGCCCATCCCTTCCGAACATTCGCCGGCAATGACGATGGTCCCCCCGGGTTCCAGGATATCCAGGACCCCCACCATCCCCTTGACGGTCTGATAGTAGGTCTTGTCCAGGGGATAGCCCGCGCTGGTGGTGACCACGGTTTTGAAGCGGCGGCCCAGGGAAACCTCCGCGTATTGCCTCATGAAGGCCACGGCCTCCAGGTGGGCCGCTTCCACGTCGCCGAAATTGACGAAACCCATGCGCCGGTCTTCGTCAATGACCACATTCAACGCCAGCACACCGCCGATTGCCCGGACGATTTCCAGTTGTGCCTGGTGAAGCGGATTGCCCTCCAGCACGCAGTTGGCGGCTTTGGGGTGTTCCAGGATGTGGGCGGTATGAAATTTCAAAACGGTATCCTGATAGGCGATGCCGGGCGCCACGACCTTCCGCCCGCCGGAATACCCGGCCATGAAGTGGGGTTCCACCAGGCCGGTGACGATTTTCACGTCCGCATCCAGAAACCGACGGTCGATGCCGATGGGAATGCCCCCGGAGGTCTCGCCCAGGTCCCTGTGGGCCCCCCTGTCGCGGGCGAAGTGGTTTTCCACCCGAACGGCGTTCATCACCGCGTCCGATCCCACGATCTCCCGGAGTTCCTCCCCCTCGTTGGGCCTGTGCAGCCCCGTGGCCACCAGGACCAGAATGTTCTCCTCTTTGATGCCGGCATTGACGAGCGTCCGTATGAGCGGCGGAAGCAGCGTGCCGTTCGGCACGGGCCGCGTGACGTCGCAAATCAGGATGCAGGCGCTCCCCGCCCCTGCCGCGACCTCCGCCAGGGGCCGGCTTCCCACCGGCGTGTCCAGGGCCCGTCTCACGGCGCCGGCCGGGCCCTGGAGAAGGGGCATGGCATGCTTGCGCACCACCTCTATGTGGAGATCGCCGGGAAGATCAATGGTGAGATCTTTTTGTCCGAAAAGGAGATCTATTTTCATAGGCCAATGTTAACAGATCCGGGCGTCATATGCTACGGGGAGAGACAATTATTGACTGTCGTTCGGTTGGATGTGTGGCAAGAAAGCTGTACAGAGGGAAAATCGAAATCAATAAGGATGGGATGCATACGTTAGAATGCTTTATAGGAGATGGATTTGGAGACGGCTCTGTGGATTCAGGGCTAGTGGTGGATAACGTAAGGCTTGAGCCTTGGGAGTTCATTCCCACGCTCAACCAATGGGGTTTGATCATCTTGTCTCTGCTCATCGGCATATCGTCGGTTTGGGTAATCAGGCGAAAGAAAAAGATCGTCGTATAACTACCTGATAAAGTGTTTAAACTACGGAAAAAGGCAGGCTCACATTCGGGTCTGCCTTTTTTGCTTGCCGTTTCGCAATGTCGGGAGAGGTCTTTTGGAGTTTCGATTAGTGCTAATAAATCCGAACCCAATACCCACCGTCAACGGGTTTCCGGTGGATACCTGTATCCGCTTGGAGGCTCTTTTAGCTCCATTGGAGGTGGCCCTACATGAACACCGATAATCTCACCCGCAGACTCTCTGCCATCCTGAGTGCGGATGTGGAGGGTTACAGCCGGCTCATGCGCGAGAACGAGGAAGAAACCGTCCGCGCCATGACGTCCACAGAACGGCCATGACCCGCGTATCAGAGCATTACAGGAGCCACGTGGTGCACTCCCCCGGTGACAACACATCCTCGCAGAGTTTACCGGCATCGTGGATGGGGCAAACTGCGCCGTGGAGATCCAGCGGTTTAAAACTGATTAGCAGGAGCCGTTCTGTGGGGAGAAAATGGCCGCTGAGGCCACTTCCCCCCGGATTTGTATCAGGTTTATTATTTCAGCTGGTCTATAATGTCTTCAGTAGAACCGATGACATAATGAGACAGGTCCCGGCCCTTTGGATTCCGGGGGTCACTCCAATCATAGAACCCTTTGCCGCTGCTGGCACCATACTCACCGTTTTTGACCATCCGCATGAGAATTAAGGGAGGATATAAGCGCGGGTCATTTGATGCCTGATACATCTGAAGCGCCACGCGCAGCATAGTTGGGGCTGTAACAAAATCATGAAGCTTAAATGTCCCCTGCGGATGACCCAGGCTCGTATTCAAGCCGATGTCACCATCCTCTACCTGAATTTTACCCTGTTCCAATAGCCGCACGGCATCCAGCATTTGGGGCATGAGAAGCCTATTAACCCAGAACCCGGGGATGTTGGGTGCCATAAACGGTGCCTTTTTCATCTGCAGCAGCGTCTGGCGCGTAAATTCGATTGTTTCGGACGAGGTTTTATCACCCGGCACAACTTCAACCCCTGACACCAACGGCACCGGGTTCATGCCATGGGTAATAATCGAACGTTCGGGCCGACCACCAGCCTCGGCCATCGGATTAATATCCAGGCTGCTGGTATTGGACCAGAAAAAAACCTTTTCGGAAAGCTGGGGTAAATATTCTGAAAGTACTTTACACTTCAGTTTCAAGTCTTCAAAAATGACTTCAAGAAAGACATCGCAGTCTTTCGCTGCTTCGATAAAAGCAGCTTTGTCTTCGTAAATGGTGATTTTCTGAGCGGCATTGGATACAAAATCCGGATCGTCACTTTTGAGTTTTTTGGCAGCCTTTGCCGCAAGTTTATCGCAACCGGTTTTAACTCCGGCGAGCATATCCGGGTTCGTATCGAAACAGTGCACATCATGCCCTGTCACCGTACATTGTGTAATCCAGCCACGCCCCATGATTCCGAGACCAAGAATAGCAAATTTCATAATCTTCCTCCCTTTTTTGAATTAGCTTTGCTTAAGTTTATAATGCTCAAAATAACAACATCATTAAATAATAATACATTTTAATCCATACAAGCTGCTGCATAGAGCTATACATCAACATCTCATATAATGCAATTATTTTGGTGGGCACGCTCGCCGCCCCGGGAGATCCATCCCTTGGCGTTTGCAAACCCCCGGGTAGCAGCCAGCTGACACCCGAAAAAAGAGGCAGATGAAATAAATCCGGGCCTTAAAGCATACTATCAGGCCGCCGGATGGCAATAGACGGGAACATCTTTCAGGAAGAACTTGACACGTACTCAGAAGTACATTAATGTGGGGTACAGTATGCAATAATATTCTATATAAATACAGTAATATCAATCTGTTGATTGTAATTAACATGTCATAATTGTCTGAAACGGGCTGAC
The DNA here is from genome assembly GCA_019307165.1 of Deltaproteobacteria bacterium. GTDB lineage: Bacteria > Desulfobacterota > DSM-4660 > Desulfatiglandales > Desulfatiglandaceae > JAFDKD01. The sequence goes on from JAFDKD010000423.1 coordinate 3,728, forward strand.
ATAAAAACTGAGAGGAAAATTGAAGCTAGTCATTAAAGAACCGGTATCAATTCGGGAAAAAGTCTACGATGTCATCAGGAACGATATCCTGAACAACCGCATCCGACCGGGGACGCGGTTGGTAGAAACCCAACTGGCCAAACAGATCAATACCTCGCGGACACCGGTGCGGGAAGCCTTACACATGCTGGAAATGGAAGGGCTTCTGGTGTCAACGCCTCGGGTTGGCTATAAGGTAAAACAGATCGAATGGGTTGAAATTGAAGAGATTGTTGAGATTCGAATCGTCAATGAAATATTGGCTGCCCGATGGGCTATGATGCGCATCAGTCCCAGGGATC
>JAFDKD010000424.1 GCA_019307165.1 Deltaproteobacteria bacterium
TGCCTGGGTGGCGGAACTGGTAGACGCAAGGGACTTAAAATCCCTCGGAGCTAAGTCTCTGTGCGGGTTCGATTCCCGCCCCAGGCACCAGCGGAATACGGAGGGGATTCCCCCTCCGGATGCGAAGGAGTTCGGCCATGCTTCAGATCGAAGACCTGCAGGTGAGGCTGGGGGACAAGATCATACTGGACCATATTGATCTCGAAATCGAACCCGGCGAAACCCATGTGCTGTTCGGGCCCAACGGTTCGGGCAAGACGTCCCTGCTCATGACCATCGTCGGGTACCCGCAGTATGAGGTAGTCAAAGGAACCATCCTTTTCAAGGGAGAGGATATCACCCGGTGGCCCATTAACGAGCGCGCGCAGCTGGGGATCGGCATGTCGTACCAGCGCCCCCCCACAATCAACGGCCTTAAAACCCGGCAGATGGTCGAAATTTGCGCCAATAGAGAGGTGGACGTGGAGGCGATGGCGTCTCAGGTGAACTTGGAGTCGTTTCTGGAAAGGGACGTCAACCAGGGGTTTTCAGGCGGGGAAATCAAGCGTTCCGAACTGCTGCAGCTGCTGGCGCAGAATGCGGACCTGATGCTCTTTGACGAGCCGGAGTCGGGCGTTGACCTGGAAAACATCGCCCTGGTGGGAAAAACCATTGCCGAACTGCTTCAAAAAAACGGACGATCGCCCGATATTCCCGATATTCGGGATAAAACCAAAATGCAGCGAAAGCTGGAACGGATGAAGATGGGCCTCATTATCACCCACACCGGATTTATTCTGGATTATGTTGATGCGGACAAGGGGCAGGTGCTCTTTAATGGAAGGTTGAGTTGCGTGAGCAACCCGAGGGAGATCCTTACCTGTATCGGTCATTCAGGTTATGAGGAGTGTGTGAGATGCATCGCCTAGCTGAATTAAAGGAAAAAGCGGCTCTGGCAAAGGATAAGCAAGCCGCCCTGGGGCCGGACATCGACCTGGCCATGTTCGACAAGGCGCCCGTGCCGCACAAATATCTGGCAGACGAGGACATGTGCGCCCTGCCCGCGGAGGAGCAGACCCACCTGGTCATGGCCGGCCTCGATGTGACGAAAAAGGAGCGGAGCGGCACGTTTTTCCAGAAAGACACTTCGGTAATACACTGCGAAACGAAACAGGAAGGCATTGAGGTCATCCCCATCCGAAAGGCCCTTGAGCAGCACGACTGGGTCCGTGAATATTACTGGAAGCTGGCATCCGTGGAAACGGACAAATACACGGCAGCCGCCGAACTGGATCTTCACGACGGATATGTCATTCGCGCGCTGCCCGGCAGCAAGACCGTCTATCCCATCCAGGCCTGCCTGTACCTGGACAAGGACGGGCTCCAACAGACGGTACACAACCTGATTATCGCGGAAGAGGGGGCGGAACTTCACATTATCAGCGGGTGCGCAACATCGCCCCATCTCAAGCGGGGCGTTCATGTGGGCATATCGGAATTTTTCGTTAAAAAGAACGCCAAGTTGAGCTTTACCATGATCCACAACTGGGCCGAAGATATGCAGGTGCGGCCCCGCTCGGTGGCTCGTGTGGAGGCGGGGGGGCTGTTTTTGAATAACTACATCTGCATGAAACCGGTCAAGTCCCTGCAAATGTATCCCACCACTTACCTGGAAGGCGAGGACAGCGTGGCGCGGTTTTACAGCATCATTGTGGGCAGCGCGGGTTCGGAATACGACGTGGGCGGGCGGGTTTTTCTCAAAAAGCCCGGTTGTCGAGCGGAGATTGTGGCCCGGGCCATCAGCAACGGCGGGAAAATTATTGCCAGAGGCCATCTGGTGGGCGAGGTCCCGGACATAAAAGCCCATCTGGAGTGCAAGGGCCTGCTCTTGAATGGCGGGGTGATCCATGCTATTCCGGAATTGGAGGGCCACGCGGACGGCGTTGAATTGTCCCATGAGGCTGCTGTGGGAAAGATCGCGCAGGAAGAGATCTCATATCTGATGTCGCGGGGTTTGAGCGAGGATGAGGCCGTCTCGACCATTGTCCGAGGTTTTCTGAGCGTCGATATTCCAGGCCTTCCAGAGCAATTGAAGGCGGAAATCGACCGGGCTATAGAGGCCAGCGATAAGGATGTCATGTAAGGGAAGGTTTTAACCACGAAACACACGAAATACACGAAAAAATTATTAACCACGGATAACACGGAAGATAAGAGGCGAGAGTCTAGAGACCAGAGACTAGAGATGGAAAGTCAGACATCATGATCGAAATTGTTGCGGCTAAGCGGGAAACATCATGGCCGCAAAAAAAATTAGACAGGATAACAGGATTAACAGGATAGAGAAACTCGCGTAAATGGGGGAAAAAGCATTGCCGGTTGTATGGATCGGTGAAATGAGATGAGGATGCATGATTTAAAAAATGGACGGGTCAATTTTTTCAATTCATGCATCCTCATCTATACCAGTGCGCGCACTGGCCTCGCTCCGCGAGGTTTCACCGATCCCTTTAAAAAGTAGCTCTTTCTCAGCGAGCTCTGTGGGCTCTGTGGTGAGATATCTTTTACGCACCTTTGTGTGGCTTATTATTGTGGAGCCATCTCGCATCTTCATTGCAATCATGGTGGTTATACAGAGTGCGATGTGATTTTGAAAATGCGTTTATAGCCCAATAACGGCCCCGCTGCGACTTGTCGCGGCGTAGTCCGTCTCAGACGGACGAAGACGGAAGCAGCGTGGACGTTTCCCCCGGGGAGCATCGCCCGGGGGAAAAGATCTTTACCATCCTGTTCATCAAGTGAGCGAAGCGAACGGGCGGTTTCAAATAAAAATAAACGGGCGCGTAAATTGCAAATGATCGCCCGGGCAACACCAGAGGTCGGAGGTCGGAGGGCAGAGGGCAGAGGACGGAAGACAGAGAATATCGAATATCGAACAAGGAATGTCGAATTAATGAAGAAAGAGGATCGAAGAACCAAGAACTAAGAACAAGCAAGGAACCAAGCACGAAGCACCAAGAACCAGAAGACAGAGGTCAGTCGGACAGTAGGGACGGTAAGATGGTCAAAACGGTGAAACGGTAGATACGGTCCGACGGTCCGACTGAAATACGGTAAGGACGGTCGGACAGTCCTACGGTCCAACTGTCTTACGGGTTTTGCTCCCTTTTTCTAATGGAGAAACCGAAGGAGCCTCAACAGATTATCCCCGGCGAATAAATGGGCCAGGAAAAACATGGGCCCGATGAGGATGGTGCGGATAATGCCGGTGTGGGCGAAGTTGTCGAGCATGATAATGCCAAGCAGAACCATTGGCCCGAAGCGGCCGATTTGTCGGTATTTCATGGATGCCCGCAAGGGAAGGATATTTTCGAGCACGTGTGACCCGTCCAGGGGCGGAATGGGGAGAAGATTGAAAATCCCGAGGCCGATGTTCATCAGGATCAGGTCAAGGAGAACGGACAGGTAGAGTTGCGAAGGATAAAGAAAAAATCGGATCAGAAGTCCGGCGATGAATGCCAGGGACAAATTGGCGAGCGGGCCCGCCATGGCCATGATGATCGTCCCTTTTCGGATGTTTTTGAAATAGCGCGGGTCCACGGGCACGGGCTTGGCCCAGCCGAATTTGAAAAGAAACAGGCAGATTGCCCCCAGGGGGTCGATATGGGGGAGGGGATTCAGGGTGAGCCGCCCCATGCGTTTTGCGGTTGGGTCCCCCAACCACAACGCTGCGCGACCGTGGGCGTATTCGTGGATCGTAATGGCGAAGAGCAGGACCGGAATCCGGACAATCCACTGCGTGATATCGAATGACATGCTGTTTTTCCCCCTTAATTATTGGAGCCATGTTTCATAACAGTAAATGCGCGTCGCGGCCCCGCCCAACACCGGCGGGATCTCCGCTACGCTCCGACAAGCAGGAATTGTAACCACGAAACACACGAAAAACACGAAAAAAATATTAACCACGGATTACACGGATAAAAAAAGTAATTAAACAGGATCAACAGGATAAACCGGATGAATAGGATATTTTGCCCCTTTCCGGAAGAAAGGGTCAAACATCCATCGCCTACGGCGAAAAGGGTA
>JAFDKD010000425.1 GCA_019307165.1 Deltaproteobacteria bacterium
GATCCCGCCGTTGTTGGGCGGGGAACCCCTGAGACTTTTTTTAACCCTGAACCTTGAACCCTGAACCTTGAACCCTGAACCAAACCCATGCAACCCGCCTATATCAAACTTCACAAGGATGGTGAACTGAACCGCCGGGTCGAGGCGGCTCTGGAACGGCTCGAATCCTGCGATCTATGCCCCCGCATGTGCGGTGTGAACCGCCTGGCGGGCGAGACCGGGACCTGCGGAACGGGAAGGCGGGCCAGGGTCGCCAGCTACAACGCCCATTTCGGCGAGGAAGCGCCTCTGGTGGGCCGAAACGGCTCGGGGACCATTTTTCTGAGTTCGTGCAGCCTCCTTTGCGGCTTCTGCCAGAATTACGAAATCAGCCACCAGGCCGAGGGCGTAGAGGTAGAACCTGAAGACATGGCGGCCATGATGCTGCACCTTGCGTCAAGAGGGTGCCACAACATCAACTTTGTGACCCCCACCCATGTGATACCGCAGATACTTGAAGCGATTCAGGCGGCCGTTGACCAGGGGCTGAATGTGCCCTTCGTGTACAATTCAAGCGGATATGACCGCGTGGAAACCCTTCGGTTGCTCGATGGGATCTTTGACATATATATGCCCGATTATAAGTTTTTTGAAGAACGCTGGGCGGAACGGTACTGCAATGCCCCCGATTACCCGAAGGCAGCCTCGGCATCCATCAAGGAAATGCATCGACAGGCGGGCGATCTTGTGGTGGACGACGACGGCGTTGCCCGGCGGGGTCTGCTGGTGCGACACCTGGTCATGCCGAACGGCGTGGCGGGCACGGGAGGTGTCATGAAATTTCTGGCCGGGGAAATCTCAATTGAAACATATGTCAATGTGATGGATCAATATCGACCCTGCGGCATTGCGGACCGGGACGAGTTTATCGATCGCCGGTTGACCGCCGGGGAATACAGAGAAGCGGTGGATGCGGCAACCGCTGCGGGGCTGACGCGGCTCGATTCCAGGGACCGCCCCCGGCTGCTGTTTGCTTTTTGATGGAACGCCAAAGAACATTCGTTTTCGGGGATATCCACGGTTGCCTGACGCCTCTCCGGAAACTTGTGGACCGGATCGGTTGGGCGCCGCACTCGGATCGACTCATTTTTGTGGGCGATTTCATCGATCGGGGCCCCGATTCGAGGGACGTGGTGGATTTCATCATCGAACTCCAAGGGCTCTCGGCCCGGGTTGAGGGCGTGATGGGAAACCACGAGGCCATGCTGCTGGATTATTTGAACGGCAAAAATCGAGATCTCTACATCATGAACGGGGGCGGGAGCACCCTGGCCGGCTACGCTGCGAAAGGCGAGGGGAATGCCCCCCGCATTCCCCACGACCACCTCGCGTTTTTTAATTCCCTCCCCTATTTAATCGAAATGGATGAATTTCTTGTGGTTCACGCCGGGTTCAGGCCCGGCGTCGCCGTGAAAGAGCAGTCAAGACACGATATGGTGTGGATACGCGAACCCTTTATCTACTCAGAGGCGGATTTCGGAAAACGCGTCCTGTTCGGGCATACGCCTTTTCACGAGCCCTTTGAGATGGAAAACAAAATCGGCCTCGACACCGGGGCGGTTTACGGAAACCGCCTCACGTGTCTCGAACTTCCCGAGATGACGTTCCACTCGGTGAGGGCTTAGGACCGTGATCGGGATCACAGCCACGGTTCCGGTTGAAATTATCTATGCGGCCGGCCGCATACCTACGGACCTCAACAATACATTCATCACCGGCAGCCGCCCCAACCGGCTGATTTCGCGGGCGGAAGCCGCCGGCTTTTCCCACGGCATCTGCGCCTGGATCAAAGGCATCTACGCCACCGTTATGGACCGGGATATCCGGAATGTCATCGCCGTCACCGGCGGCGACTGCAGCAATACGATTGCCCTGGGGGAGGTGTTGGCCGGGGAAGGAATTAACATTATCCCGTTTGAGTACCCGCTCCATCGGGATCGGGATTTCCTGAAGCAACAGATGGACGGGCTCGCGCAAACGCTTTCAGCCACTTGGACGGACATAGCGGAGGCCAAGTCCGAACTCGATCGGGTTCGAGGGAAACTCAAGCGGCTGGACCGGCTCACCTATCTGGAAAACAAGATTACGGGTGCGGAAAACCATCTCTTTTTGGTCGGGAGTTCGGACTTCGAGGGGGATGTGGCGGGATTCGAACAGCGGCTGGACCGATTCCTGGCCGAAGCCGATGCGCGGGCGCCCATGCAGGAGGATATTCGGCTGGGTTACCTTGGGGTCCCGCCCATTTTCAGCGGTTTTTACGAATTCATTGAAACGATCGGCGGCAGGGTGGTCTATAACGAGGTGCAACGGCAGTTCAGCATGCCCTATGGGCATGAAGACATTCTCGATCAGTACCTGTCCTACACGTACCCCTACGATGCAGAAGGACGCTTAAGAGACATTGCCGAGGCGGTAAAGGAACGGCGGTTGGACGGCCTCATTCATTACACCCAGACCTTCTGCTACCGCCAGATCTACGATATCGTCCTGAGAAAATCGCTCGATGTTCCCATGCTGACCCTCGAGGGGGACCGACCGGGCCCGATTGACGGCCGGACGGCCCTGCGCTTGGAAACGTTCGTTCACATGCTGAAGGAAAGGAAAGGGGTTTTTTAGAGACCAGAGTCTAGAGACGAGAGAATAGAGATAAAAGGGCGTTATTTGTTATCCGTTTTCGTTATTAGGGAAATATAACAGACTGGAGATAAGAGAGTGGGCGATAGTAGGGGATTAGAGAGCATCGGGCATCAAGGCTGTCAGTTCAGGATATCACAAAATGGCCCTTGAAAAGCACTTAAAAAGGCGCTATAATAAATGCCAAAAAAAGCCCATTTCAGAGGTGGATTATGAAAGCATTGCTAGCTGAATTGTCAGCGAGTATCACGGATTTAAAGAAAAATCCCAGTGCGATTATAACGCAATCTTCAGGACAACCAGTAGTGATTTTGAATCATAACCGTCCTGCCGCATATCTGATTCCCGCCGAAACCTACGAGGCCTTGCTGGACCATCTGGATGATCTGGAATTGGCATCGCTGATCCAGGAGCGTGAAAGCGAAAAGGCCCAAGCCGTGTCGCTTGATTTCGATGAACTATAACCTTGCGTTTCTCCCCAGCGCCCTGAAGGAGTGGCGCAAACTGGATCCGACGGTACGAGAGTGGTTCAAAACCAAGTTAACTGAAAGGATGGGATTGCCTCATGTGCCCGGGGATCGCTTGCGCGGGCATCCCCGCCACTACAAAATCAAGTTGCAATCTTCCGGGTATCGCCTGGTTTACGAAGTGGAAGAAGAGGTTAAACAACTGCTCGTCATCACGGTGGGCCACCGCGACAAAGGGAAGATTTACCAGGTGTGGAAGAAACGTAAAGGGTAGGTGGGCAGGGCGGTTTGATTAGGCGCCTGGTCTCAGGTGTCAGGAAAGAATTTTCTTGAACCAGAGACCAGGGAGTGAAGCGAGGACAATCCGATCAATCATAGAGAGAAGCGCTCAAGGCTTACCACCCCGCTCTTGTGTAACTTCGTAGGGTTGCGCGTTGCGGGTTACAGGTTTCAGGTAGCGGGTTGCTTTGCACTCTCCCCCCTTTGTAAAGGGGGGGCGGGGGGATTTATAACCGCTTGAAAATCCCCCTAAATCTCCGCCAAAAAACGGCGGGATAACCGATCCGCCCCTCTGTCGTCCCCGCATGATTTTGGCGGGGACCCAGCGAAACGGAGGTCTGGATTCCCGCCAAAATCATGCGGGAATGACACCTTGTTTTCCCTGACACCTCTAATAGGCATCCGTAAAGATCCGGGTCCTATGGGCCCGGATCTTTACTATTTCCCGATCCCTGCTTCCCTTCCACTGATATACCGCTCCGCCAGTTCCACGTCCGCCTTGCTCCCGATGAACAGGGGGACGCGCTGGTGAAGTTCCGTGGGCTCGACACCGAGAATCGGGCCGTTCCCATCGCTGGCATACCCGCCTGCTTCCTCCACCACCATGGCGAGCGGGTTGGCCTCCACCATAAGCCTCAGCTTGCCG
>JAFDKD010000426.1 GCA_019307165.1 Deltaproteobacteria bacterium
CCGGTAACTCGTAACCTGTAACCCGCTACGCGCAACACGAAACCCTGAACCTCTGAACCCGAACTCGGGGGGATGATCCTATGAAATGGCTCATGATCCTGTTGTGTCTGCTGCTTCCTTGCGCCGGATGCTCCAAATCCAAGGACGCGCCTCCGGCCAAAAACAGAGTCGTTCTGGTAGCCACGGCGCCTGTTGTCGCCAAGGATATGCCGTTGTCGGTGGACGCGCCCGGCACGGTAGAGCCGCTTCGAACCGTAACCATTTTGTCGCAGGTTACGGCGCCGCTGGAAAAAATCATGTTTCGGGAGGGCCGGGATGTCGCAAAGGACGAGATCCTGTTTGTCCTGGACAAGGCCCCCTTTATCCAAGAGGTAAAAGAGGCGGAATGCAATCTGGAAAAGGAAAAGGCCCTTCTGGCGTATCAAAAGCCCGAGGCCCGGCGCACCGCGAGGATCTCCAAGGGCGGCGGGGCGTCCCAGTCGAAGGTGGAGAGGACCCGCGCGGACGCCTTGGGGACGGAGGCCATGATCCGAGCCGATACCGCGGCCCTGGAACTGGCCCGATTGAATCTTTCCTATTGCACCATCCGGGCGCCCTTTTCGGGTCGAACCGGCCGGTATCTGGCCCATGAAGGGACGCTTGTCGAGGTCGCCGAGACCCCGCTGGTGGTCATCAATCAGATCTCCCCCATCCATGTCGGCTTTTCCGTTCCCGAGAAACGCCTGCCGGCCATACAGGCGTTTATGAGGGAACATTCCCTGACGGTGACGGCGGCATCCACCGCGGATCGAAATCTGCTATGCGAAGGCCGCCTCGTATTTTTGGACAATGACATAGACAGGGCCACGGGAATGCTTTTTCTCAAAGGCGAATTCGAAAACAAGGATGGGACCCTGTGGCCGGGGCAGTATGTTCAGGCAAGTCTTATCCTGCAAGTGGAAAAAGACGCGCTCACCGTCCCCCAGAGCGCCGTCGTGCTGGGGCAGAAAGGATCTTACGTGTTCGTGGTAAAGGAGGATATGACCGTCGCGTCGAGGCAGGTCGCGGTGAACCGCATTGTCCGTGACGAGGCGGTGATCGCCGACGGCCTCGAAGCCGGCGAAACGGTTGTGGTGAGCGGCCAGAACAAGCTCCAGAACGGGTTCCGGGTCAAGGTTGCCAAAGCGACGCCGAAGGAGAAGGCCGAGGGTGAGTGAAAGACGGCATTCCCGAAGGGTAAATAAAAGGGGAGCCCGCTCACAGGTTTAGAGGTCCAGGGTTCAGCACCGGCTCTGGCCTGTGTGGCGGCCCCGCCCAAGGACGGCGGGATCTCCGCTACGCTCCGACAAGTCCAATCGTGTAAGAAACTTCACGAAGACGACAATAGCCACAGGGTGGAACAAGCCCCCCTTTTTCAAAGGGGGAAGCTAAAGGGTTCAGCCGAAACCCTGCTTACCGGCTGCTGAGGGAACATCCATATGAACATGTCGGAGATATGGATTCGAAGACCGGTCATGACCACCATGGTCATGCTGGGGATTCTGTTTCTGGGCCTGCTCAGCTACAAAAAACTGGCCGTCAGCAACCTGCCCAACGTGGATTTCCCCACCATCAGCGTCAACGCCTATCTGCCCGGAGCCAACCCCGAAACCATGGCGGCAACCGTGGCGACACCCCTGGAAAAGCAGTTTACCGCGATCACCGATATCGATTCCATGACCTCCCAGAGTGTCCTGGGCCGGACCACCATCAATATTCAGTTCAATCTGGAGCGCGACATCGATGCCGCGGCCCTGGACGTGAGCGCCGCCATATCGGCCGCCATGGGGGTTCTACCGAAGAGCCTGCCCAATCCGCCCGTGTTCCGCAAGGTCAACCCGGCGGATATGCCCATTGTCTTCCTTGCCCTCAGCGCGGATGAACTGCCGGTGAGCGACATGCAGGATTTTGCCGAGAACATCCTGATTCCCCAGCTGTCCACCATCAACGGCATAGCGGAAATCGACGTGGTTCCGTCCGAGCGCTATGCCGTAAGGATCCAAGTCAACCCCGTCACCCTGGCCAGTCTGGGAATCGGCATCGACGAGGTGCACAAAGCGGTGGTCGCGGGCAACGTCAACCTGCCGGGCGGGACCCTGGACGGACGCAAGAAGACCTACACCATGGAAAGCAACGGCCAGCTGATGAAGGCCGAGGACTACAGCGGTTTGATCGTGGCGTATGAGAACGGCTATCCGGTGCGGATCCGGGACATCGGCAGGTCGGTCGCCAGCGTCGAAAACGAGCGGACCACGGGTTGGTTCACAAAAGAGGGGCGGACGCGCAAGGCCGTGATCGTGCGCGTCAGGAAGCAGGTGGGAAAAAACACGGTCCAGCTGGCCGACCAGGTCCGGGCCAGGCTGCCCAAGATCGCCCGCTCCATGCCCGGCGCCATGAACATGGATATCCTGTACGACCAGTCCCTGTTCATCAAGGAATCCATTCGGGATGTCCAATACACCATGGTTCTGACCATCTGCCTGGTTCTGGTGGTCATGTTCCTGTTCATTCGGGCCTTCAGGCCCACGCTCATTCCCAGTGTGGTCATTCCCCTGTCCCTGATCGGCACGTTCCCCATCATGGCCATCAACGGCTACACGCTGAACAACCTTTCCCTCATGGCCATGATCCTGGCCATCGGTTTTGTGGTGGATGACGCCATTGTCGTGGTGGAGAACATCATCCGGCGCATGGAATCAGGGGAATCCGCGCAGGAGGCCTCGCTCAGGGGTTCCCGGGAAATCGGCTTTACCATCCTGTCCATGACCATTTCCCTGGTTGCGGTTTTCATCCCCATCATGTTCATGAGCGGCATCGTGGGCAGGCTTTTCAGGGAATTTGCCGTGGTCATCACAACGGCCATCCTTTGTTCGGGGTTTCTTTCCCTCACCCTGACCCCCATGATGGCCAACCGTCTTTTAAAGGACACGGCCGGCCGCACCCACGGCCGGTTGTATGCCTTCTCCGAACGGCTGTTCGAAGGCGCCGTGTCCATCTACGGCAAGACCCTGACGGTGTGTCTCAACCATCGATTCTGGATGCTTCTGGTGGCGGCGGGCGTGGTGGTGGGCACGGTTTTCCTGTACGGACGCATCCCCGGCGGCTTTATCCCCAATCAGGATCAGAATTTTTTTCGAATCTTTTCCCTTGCCGAAGAAAAGACGTCGTACAAGGAAATGTTCCGCATCCAGGCCTCCCTGAATGAAATCCTGCTGCAGGATCCGGACTGCGCCGACGGTGTCATTGCCAACATCGCCGGTTTTGGCGGAGACAACGTGGGCATCGCCTTCGTCAGCCTGAAGGAACGTGCGAAACGAAGTGCATCGGTGGATGACGTCATCAAGCGCCTGCGACCCGAAGTCAAATGCTTCCCCGGGGTTTTCGTCGCCCTGACCAATCCACCGATGATCACCATCGGTTCGCGCCTGGCCCAGACCCAGTGGCAGTTTACGCTTCAGAGCCCGAACCTGGACGATCTCTACTCATACGGGCGCGTCATGGAGGATAAACTTCGAAGCATTCCCGAATTGGTGGATGTCAAATCCGACCTCGAGTTCAGGAAGCCCAGATTGGAGATCGAGATCGATCGCGACATGGCCTCATTGTACGGCCTGACCCTCGAGCAGATTCAGGACGCTTTTTTTTCCGGGTACGCGTCCCGCCAGATTTCCACCATCTATACCTCAAGCAACTTCTACTATGTGTATCTGGAGATGTTGCCCGAATATCGAATGCAGCCGGATGCGCTGAACCATCTCTATGTCCGGTCTTCGTCCGGGCACTTGGTCCCCCTGGGGCAAGTAGCGCGCCTGACGGAAACCGTATCCCCCCGCAGCGTCAACCACCTGGGACAGATACCGGCCGCCAACATCGCCTTCAACCTGAAGCCGGGGGCCTCCATCGGCCCGGTCATACCGCAGATAGAGGCCTATGCCGAGGAAATGCTCCCGGCAACCATGAGCACCGGGTTCCAGGGTTCCGCCCAGGCCTTTCAGGCATCATTTGCCAGTATGGGGTTTCTGCTCCTGGTTACCGTGTTACGGCCCTGCCCCTGGCCGGGTTCGGGGCCCTTGCCGCACTGCTGCTGTTTGACAAGCCGTTGGACCTGTATGCCTATATCGGCCTTATCCTCCTGGTGGGCATCGTCAAGAAAAACGGTATCATGATGGTCGATTTCGCACTGGAGGCGGAACGGCGACAGGGCCTGGACCCGAAGACGTCCATCCACCAGGCCTGCATGATCCGCTTCCGGCCCATCATGATGACGACCATGGCGGCCTTGCTCGGCGCCCTGCCGATTGCCATGGGTCTCGGCGCAGGCGGAGAGGCGCGGCAGTCGCTGGGAATAACGGTGGTGGGGGGGCTGATATTTTCCCAGCTCATGACGTTGTATATCACGCCGGTCTTTTACGTGTACCTGGATCGACTGAACCGCCGACTGACTCGAGGGAAAAAGGCCGCGGCGCGCTAAGAGGAATTCATTCATGGCATTCGGACTGTTCCACGACGATTTTCCCTTTTATCGCTTGTTTCGGGATCAGTGGACCGGCCTGGACCGGGCAATCTCCCGCCTGCATGAGATCCTGACGGACCTGGAAGACCTGTCGCCGAAATGCGGGGAGATCCACGACCTGGCGGCCGAGCACGGCCGTCTTTCGAAAGAGGTCCTCAAGGAGCTTTCCCTCACCATGATTCGGGCCATGGATCGCCAGGACGTATATGAACTGAATCGCGCCTTCGACGACACCATGCGGGCCCTTGAGGCGGCGGCCACCCGGGCGGGGCTCTACGGCCTTTCAGCCCCCAGGAGCGCGGCCCGGGAAATCGCCTCGAACCTGGGCGCCATGGTCCGGGAAGTGGGCGGAATCCTGGACCAGCTCAGGACACTTAACCATTCCTCGCTTCCCGAAGAAAAACTGGACGAAATTCGTAAAGAGACCCGCATGCTGTTGCTGGTGGGCCTTGGCGAACTCTATGAAGTCGGGACAGAGACGGTCCCAGACCTGCTGGAGATCATGAAATGGGCCCAGATCTACGATCGCCTGGAGGAAACCTTCGAGCGAGCGGATGATATTGCCACCGCAGTCCGGGGGATCATCCTGAAAAATCTGTGATTGCCCACAAGCAAGTCCATGGCGTTCCCCACCGCGCCCCCTTCACAGGGGTCCGTCCCGAGCGACGAGCAAGCCCGATCGCAACTCGCCGGATTCCCGATCTATCGAAGTCTTCCCCTGATTTATTCCATCTGCAAAACCTGGTCCTCTGGGCCAGGTCAGAGTTGTCTGGCTATGCCATCCCGGAAAAGCGAACCATGAAGTGAGCTAGAGTTCTGAGTGAGCTAAAGTGAGCTAAAGTTGT
>JAFDKD010000427.1 GCA_019307165.1 Deltaproteobacteria bacterium
TCGCACCCGACCGCCCGGTGTCGGGGGTCGTCGTCCGGGAAGACGGCTCCAAAACCGAGTATTCCTTCAACCACACCCTGACCCGGGAGCAGATCGGGTGGTTCAGGGCGGGGTCGGCACTTAACGCCCTCAAAGACGCGCATCTCCGTACATAGCCATTTGAATGCACGACACAATTAAAACAAAGTTGACTTTTATGTAAGCAAAAGTTAACCTAAAGTTAACTAATGAATCCTGGGGGAGGGTGATGACCATGTCAAAATATGTCGGTGCCAAGGAATTTCGCCAGCGATTTCCCAGCATTGGCGAAGACCTTAAGCGATGGGGCGAAATCGTGGTGTTGAAAAGATCGAAGCCTTTGTTCAAAGTCCTCCCGTTCGAGGAAACTGAGGCTGATCTGTTGGGCAGGGCCGATTCCCAAGCGGATAGCGGTCAACCCGATCTCTATGAGATATCCAGAATTGTTCACGATCTCCGAAAAAACCGGTGAGAATAGTCGCAGATACGAACGTGATCGTATCCGGTCTTCTTTGGGGCGGCCCTCCCAACCGGGTGTTGAAATGGGCCAGGGACGGACTCCTTCAGATTGTAGGATGTGGTGAAACCATTAATGAACTCAGGGATGTCCTTCGGCACGGAAGGTTTTCAAACAGGCTTTCCCGACTGGCCTCATCCCGTAAGGAGGCACTGGCGTACTTCCTCGATTTTCTTAAGGTCATTCCCACGCCGGAGTTTATCCCGAAGGCAATTCCTCAAGACCCCTTTGACAACATTTTCCTGGCCTTGGCCGTGGATGGCGGCGCCCGCTTCATTGTCTCCGGCGATCACCACCTGTTGGATCTGAAGGAATACAAAAGCATTCAGATTGTGACGCCGAGCGAGGCCGTGAGGATTGTGGAGGTTCTTCTTGGGTAACGGCCTTTGGGGTGTTGGCATATCGGGGTGCCGGCTAAAACCGCCGGATGGGAGGCAAAAATAATTGGTAATTTATGATTGTCAATCGATGATTTATTAAATGGTTGACAATTTAATCAAAAAATGAGTGTTTTGATGATATAAGTAAAAATTAATATATATAAAAATTAAAAACAAACCTATAAAACAACTGATAGGAGGTCAACGATGAAAGATGTTTATGTGATAGGTTCTTACTCGACGCAGTTCAAGAAGTGGCCGGACAAATCATATAAAGACCTCACCCGGGATGCTTATCTGGGGGTCGTGAAAGATGCCGGGTTCGAAAACGGGGATGAAATCGAGTTCGCCTGGTACGGTAATTGTTTTATGGGTGACTGGGGCCAGGAAAGCATCCGGGGGCAGGTTTGTTTCATCCCTCTGGTAAGGGAGGGGCTTTTCCCGGAACGCGTTCCCATCGTGAATGTCGAGGGGGCCTGCGCAACGGCGTCCATGGCGTTTCAGGGTGCGTGCAAGGACATCATGAGCGGTCAGTGCCACGTATCTCTGGCCGTGGGGGTGGACAAGATCTTCAATCCGGATGCGGATCCCATGACCGTCTTCAAGATGTTCGACATGGGAATGGACAACTTCGATCGGGGGGAGACCATCGATGTCTACAAAGCTGCCGCTGAAACGTGTGGGCGGACATTCGATCCTGCACCGGACCGGACCCTGTTCATGGATACCTATGCGCTCCAGGCCTGCTATCACATGTGGAAATACGGCACCACCCAGCGGCAGCTTGCCGCCGGCGCTTCCAAGAACCACTATTTCGGCTCCCTGAATCCCAAGGCCCAATATCAGTTCGAGGTGCCCCTGGAAAAGGTCATGGAAGACCGACTGATCAGCTACCCCCTTACCCGATCCATGTGTGCGCCAATTGGCGACGGGGCCGCGGCCGCCCTGGTCTGTTCGGGAGACTACCTGAAGGGACTTTCGCCGGAGGCCCGGAATCGGGCCGTCAAGGTGAGGGCCTTTGCCCTGTCGGGAGGGAAATACCGTGATCCGGACGAACCCTCTTTGAGCCGGATCGCCGGACAGAAGGCTTACGATATGGCCGGCATCGGCCCCGACGACATTGACGTGGCCGAAATCCATGATGCCACGTCGTTCTGCGAAATCTATCAAGCGGAAATGCTTGGTTTCTGCGGGGAAGGCGAAGGGGGCAAGTTCGTCGAATCCGGCGCCACCGGACCGGACGGCAAGATCCCCGTGAATACGTCGGGAGGTCTCGTATCCAAGGGGCATCCTGTCGGCGCCACCGGTCTGTCCATGATCTATGAACTGGTTACCCAACTCCGGGGGGAGGCCGGCCCCAGGCAGGTAAAAAACGCCGAGTTCGGTTTGCAGGAAAACGGCGGTGGGGTTATCGGCCTTGAGGAAGCGGCCTGTTCCGTTATCATACTTCAGAAGGACCGTTGATACCGGCGAAGGAGTATTCGCGTGTTCGATTTTGATCAAGAAAAAACGTGTTTTGAAGAGAACTGCATCGCCTGCGGCGCGTGCGTGGAGGCCTGCCCCATCATTCCCTTGACCGATATTCGCGATGACGATCCGGGGGAAATCATGGCGTCGGTGATGGACCTGTATCGGGATGGGAAGATAAGCGAGATGGCGAAGACCCGGATCTTTTCATGTACGTCCTGTTCCATCTGCCTGCCCCATTGTCCGGAGGACCTCAATCCGGGCCTGGGGTTATGTCTGGCGCGAAGCATTCTGCGGGACAAGGGGGAGCCCCTTCCCCATGCCCTTTCTTTTCTGCTGCCCGACACGAAATTCAATTTCATGAAGGCGGTGGAGGCGTTTCAGATAACGCCTGTCGAGAGGCCCTGGATAACCGATGTGGCCGGGAAAACTCCCGCACAGGCCAAAACCGTCTTTTTCACGGGCTGTTCAGGGATACTCCAGCCGGACGTGGTGTTGACCGGGCTGGAAATGATCCGCCGGATCGATCCCACCGTCAAGGCCCTGGGCGGCGTGGACTATTGCTGCGGGCAGACGACCTTCCGGGTGGGCGACATCCACGGGGCGGGGGACCTGCTGGACCTGCTGATAGAAGCGTTGAACGCGCTTTCTCCCGAAAGGGTCGTTTTCCTGTGCCCGACCTGCAAGGCCTATGTCGAGTCGAACGGTCCGAAGCGGGCGTGGTCTTCCCATTTTATCACGGAATTTCTGGCAGACCGTCTGGAGCAGCTGGGACCTCTCAATGAAGTAAACGCATCGGTCACCATACATGATCCCTGCCACACGGCACGGGGCGAGCACGCGGACGTGGAATCCCCGCGCAAGCTGTTGGGCGCCATCCCCGGTCTTGAATTGGTGGAAATGGAAAACAGCCGGGAAAAGGCCTTATGCTGCGGTGCATCCGCGGTGCCGGCGGTCGGGAAGGCGGGAATAAAACTGAGGGCCCAACGCTTGAAGCAGGCCGGTGAATCGGGGGCGGACATCCTGGGGCTGTATTGTCCCGGCTGCCAATCCATCTTTGCCTCTGAAGGGCCGAAACAGCCCTTCCGGATCGAATCGGTCATCACCATCCTGGGCCGGGCCATGGGGATCGTCCATGAAGATAAGCTGAAGCGCTACTTCGCGCATGAAAATCCCGAAAAAGCCCTGTCGGACGCCGAACGCTGCATCGAGGGCTCGGAACTTCCCAAAGAAGCGCTTGTCAAATTCGGGGCTAGATATTTCAAATAATTTGTCCCTCTCATCGGCTACTTCGATTCAATCAGTCCGAGGCGGTCGTTCCCGGGGCCGAATATATCCCGGGCCTCTCGAACCATACTTGCCACGATCGCCCGTGCCGGCACGATTTCCCGCACCAGGCCGGCCATGATAAGCGCCTCCTTGTAGGCCCTCCCGACTTGCGCCTCTGCGGTCCCCAGAAAAACAGTCCCCATTTGTACGCCCACGGCCCCCAACGCCAGTGCGGCGGCTAAGCCCCGGCCGTCGCCAATGCCGCCCGCGGCCAGGATACCGAATCCGCCGGCCGCGCTGACCGCAGCCGCGAGGGGCGCTGTGCCGATATTCAACAATCCACCCAAAAGAATGGGGTGTTTTATTCCCAGAGCTTGACAAATAGGATTGATCATCTGTTTTTCC
>JAFDKD010000428.1 GCA_019307165.1 Deltaproteobacteria bacterium
AGAGGTAATTCAGGGTTCGTCGGCGTGGGCAGCGGTGGCTGGATATACCTATCCGATAAGAACGGAAATTCCTGGATAAGAGTATCAGGCAGATAACAAGCGATAGTGAATGAATTTAATAAGATGCCATTCTTCTGCGGGTCATTGCGAGCGCAAGCGAAGCAATCCCAAGGGGTTGCAACGTCACTCAGCCCCTCGCAATGACTGCTTTTCATCGTCGTTCAACATGAATGAAAGGAAGTAAAGAAAGAGACATGGAGACTCGACCAGGTCGTTTGGACCGCTTTAGCGCCTTTCTTGTTCGTCGCAGGTTGTTGATTCTGCTGTGTGTCCTTGTGGGGACAGCCATTTTTTCTTTTGGCGCTACCAGGATCAAGACAGAAGTCATTTTACAGCACCTCTTTCCTTACGACCATCCTTACTTACAACTCCACACGCGGTTTTCTCAGGTTTTCGGGGGTGGTGGTTTTGGCGTGGTCCTTGCTGTAAAGGCGAAAGATGGGGATGTCTTTGACCGGGAAACGCTGTTGAAGGTCAAGAAGATCACGGATGAACTGGTTTTGCGGAAAGAGGTTTACCGTGTGTTAACGAGTTCCATGGCTAGCCAATCCACAAAGGTCGTGAAAACCAAAGCCAAAGGTGAGATTGTTATCGATCAGTTGATGTTTCCGGACGTGCCGCAGAATGAAGAAGAGATGGAGCTATTGAAAATGCACATCTTTTCCAATCCCTCCTATAACGGGACTCTGGTTTCAAGGGATGGGGCTGCAGCGTTGATCATGACAGTGATAAGGGAGAACATCTCCTATGAAAGGGCCTTCCAGCTCTTTCGGAGTCTGGCCGAAAAGTATTCGGATGAAAAGACATCTGTTCACATTGTGGGCTATCCCATGCTCATGGGCTGGATCTACAGCCACAAGGCACAGATGTACTGGGTATTTGGTATCAGTGTGGCAGTGATGGTGCTCATTCTTTTCATCATTTTCCGCAACTTTGTGGGCATGATTGCGCCCATGGCCATGGCACTGATCTGCACGGGGTTGGGGTTAGGATTTATCGGTTGGACAGGGATTAATTTCAGCCCGCTTCTCTATGTCCTTGCCTTTCTTGTGGGCGCCCGCATGTTGAGCAACGCGGTTCAGATCACCAACCGATATATCTTTGAATACCATGCCAACCATAAAAGTGAGCATCCACGCCAAGAGGCCGCCTTCATGACCATGCGGGCTATGTTGATGCCCAATTGCACAGCCGTGGCGACAGATGCCGCAGGTTTTCTGGTGCTGGGTTTCGCTAAGATCATTTTGATGCAGCAATTGGCGATTATGATGAGCTTCTGGATGATTACCATTGCCCTTTCAAGCATTATGGTGCCCATCCTCTGTAGCTATCTGCCGAGGCTGGGGGCCGCTGCTCCTTTAACCGGAGAAAAGAAGGGCGGATTAGAAAGAGTCACGATACCTATGGCCCGTTTTTCCATGTTTTCGGGAAGATACATTATCGGTTTAGGTGCCATTGCCATCCTGTTTTTTGGCGCATGGCAGACCACTAAATTGAAGGTGGGTGACCCGACACCCGGTTCACCGATTCTATGGCCGGACCATACCTACAACCAGGACCAGGAACTGATTAACAAGAAGTTTGATGCCTCTTCTGAAAGCTTTATGCTCTTTTATGAAGGCAAACCGGGATCCGTATACGATCCCATTGTTACCAAGACATTTGAGGCATTCGCAAGGCACATGGCCGAAAGGTTGCCGGACATTTACAAGACGGCTAGTTCCATCAACAGTTTTGGCAAGATGATTAACCTGACCCTACACGATGGAGACGAGATATGGTACGAAATGCCCCGCAACCCGGAACTGCTGTCAGGGCTTCTGGGCTATATAGGGACCAATGTCGATCGTGGAACCTTGGGCCGATTCTTGGACAGCACGGCAGAGCGGGCTCAGATCACCCTCTTTTTCTCAGACCACATGTCTGACAACATGCTGCGCATTCGTGAAGCGGCCTATGACTTTTTCAAAGACCATCCTATGAAAACAGACAATGGGGAGTTCAAACTTGCAGGAGGGTCCGTTGGGCTTGAGATCGCGCTCAATGAGGAGATGCGAAGATCTCATGCCATCATGGACATCATGGTTTTGGTGACCATCTTTTTTATGTGCACACTGGCCTTTCGTTCATTTGTTGCCGGCGCCATGCTGGCCCTGCCCCTGATTCTCTCAAACCTGGTGGCCTTTGCTTACATGGCCCTGACAGATATAGGGCTCTCCGTCAACACGCTCCCCTGTTCTGCGGTAGGTGTGGGGATTGGGGTGGATTTTTCCATCTATCTTTACTGTCGCTGCAAGGAGGAGTTTGCTCAATGCAATGACTGGAACGAGACGGTCTTTACCGCTGTAAGAACGGCCGGGAAGGGCATTGTATTCACGGGAATAACGCTCATTCTTCCAATTCTTGTCTGGTACTTTGTTTCCGACCTTAAGTTTCAAGCTCAGATGGGTTTCTTTCTGTCAATGTTGTTGTTCACCAACATGGTTGCAGCCTTGACGTTACATCCACTCATGATTCTTGTTATCAAACCGCGTTTTATGATGAGACAGGATTCTTTGTCGAGAAAAGAAGGGGAGGTGATAAAAGAGAGCCGGTGTATCGGCGATTAAAAAATGTTTTAAATCGATCACTAAGGCTATCCGACCAACTCATTAGAAGAGAAAGGAGGAAAGACTATGAAAAAGAAGTTTCTATGTAGTGCTTTTGTTTTGGCCATGGTCCTGTTTTTTGTCAACCCGAGTATGGCCATTGAGGACCTTATCTTATTTGGAAAGCCGTTAAGCGTAATGGGGTACGTCAATCAAGGTGTCTCCTGGGGCATAGAAGGAGACGAATATGATACAAAAAAAGGCTTTCAATCTGCCATATTCCAATTCCTGTTGGAGGGGAAGTACGAGGTGAGTCGTGACTTGAGGTTTTTTGGATCCGGCATGTTGAACCTTGATTGGGCATACGACATTAATGATGGCGATGACGACTGGGAGGCCAGGAAATTCGACCAGTCCAGTTCCGAGCTCCATTTCCTCTCCGAGTATGAAGATATATTGCGGGAGCTGCATGTGACCTGGACACCTGGAAACTGGAGCTTTCGATTAGGAAAGCAGGTAGTGAGTTGGGGTGAAACAGATCTGATAAGGCTCGCGGACCAGATCAATCCCCTAGACCAGAGACGCGGGTTTGCCGATGTGGAGTTTGAGTCCAGCATAATGCCCATCTGGCTGGCAAAGGCCGAGTACTATTTTGATGTGGAGTCGACATGGCTGTTGGATCTTGGCATTGAGTTAGTTTTTAACCCCAATGCGGACTTTATACCCAAAAAGGGCCCTGCACCCGGGAATGATGTGGCAGGCATCTGGACGCCCTATTCCACAATCCCGCTCGGTGGCCCTTTCCCCTTTGATTTTGCCTATTTTGGCTCTATGCAAGAGAACTTTGAAGCGCCGGACTCCTGGGATTCCGACGGCTTTGAATATGGGGTCAGGATCAGGGCCAACATCCTCGATTCATTGATCACATTGCTCTACTTTAACGGGGTACAAGATTGGCCGGTTATGCAGATGACCGGTATGGCTCCATTTGACTTTGCTCCTGACAGTAGATTTATCGCCCATCCGCAAGTCATGGGTTATTATCCTGATTATGAGTTTGTGGGTTTCACGTTAACCCGGGATTTTGAAAATTTGTACATCTCGGCGCTTGGCGGTGTTGCGCCGGTGCTGCGTTTGGAAGCATTATACGGATTTGACAGCAGCTTTATGACCCCACCACCCCCCGGTCCAAATGTCATTGAAGAACATGATGAATTCCGGTGGGCTGTGGGCATAGACTGGAAGGTGAAGATCCCCATTTTGAACCCCAGGGCCTATTTTTTCCTATCGGGCCAGTTCATCCATCACAAAATCACTGATTACCCCTCAAATTATCACCTGATTAGCGATGGCCTTCCACTGCAAGACGACAATTACATGACAACTATCATGATTAATA
>JAFDKD010000043.1 GCA_019307165.1 Deltaproteobacteria bacterium
AGGCCTCGTAAGCAGCCATGTCCACCAGGCCGTGCCCGCTCCAATTAAACAGGATAACCTTTTCCTTGCCTTCCTCCTTGGCTTTCAGGGCCTCGCGGATGACCACCGCAACGGCATGGTTGGTTTCCGGCGCGCTGATAAACCCTTCGGTCCTGGCAAAGGTGATTCCGGCCTGAAATGTTTCGAGCTGCGCGACGGCAACCGGTCTGATGAGGTTGTCCAAAAGCAGCTGGCTGATAACGGGCGCCATGCCGTGATATCGCAGACCGCCGGCATGGATGGGTTCGGGTATGAAGCCATGCCCCAGTGTGTACATGGGAAGCAGCGGCGTCATCTGAACCGTGTCCCCGAAGTCATAGGCGAACGGCCCTCTGGTCATGGTGGGGCACGATGTGGGTTCAACGCCGATGATATCGATATCCTTGCCGTGGATCTTGTCACAGACGAACGGGAGGCAATGCCCCGCGAAATTGCTGCCCCCTCCGGCGCAGCCGATCACCACATCGGGATAGTCTCCGGCAATGGCCATCTGTTTCTGGGTTTCAAGACCGTTGACGGTCTGATGAAGCATGACGTGATTCAGGACGCTTCCCAGGGAGTACTTGCTGTTTTCACCCGTGACCGCCGCCTCCACCGCCTCGCTGATGGCAATGCCCAGGCTTCCCGGGGAATCGGGATTCTGCGCCAGGATGGTCTGGCCCGCCTTGGTTTCGGTGCTCGGGCTCGCCACGCAGGTGGCCCCCCAGGTCTCCATCATCATGCGGCGGTAAGGCTTCTGCTGAAAGCTCACCTTGACCATATAGACCTTGCATTCCAGGCCGAAAAGGGCGCAGGAAAAGGCCAGGGCGCTACCCCACTGGCCCGCGCCTGTCTCGGTGCAGATGCGTTTGGTGCCCGAAATCTTGTTGTAGTATGCCTGCGCAATGGCGGTATTGGGCTTGTGGCTGCCGGCGGGGCTCACGCCCTCGTTCTTGAAATAGATCTTGGCCGGTGTCTCCAGATGTTTTTCAAGTGCATACGCCCTGTAGAGAGGCGTAGGACGCCACATCAGATATTTTTCCAGGATTTCTTCCGGAATATCGATCCATCTTTCCTGGCTCATTTCCTGCTCGATCAGCGGCATGGGGAAGATGGGGGCCAGGTCGTCCGGGCCTGCGGGTTGACCGGTCCCCGGATGAAGCGGCGGCTCCATCGGCGTGGGCATGTCGGCTGCGATATTGTACCACTGACGGGGCAATTCCGACTCGGGAAGAACAATCTTTTTGACGTCCATAACGCCTCCTTTTCTCGAATGTGATTGCGGTTTTCACCCGAGAACTCCTCAGCCTCGAGCACCTGTAACCCGTTGATGCAACCGGAAAACGCCAATCATCAGCACGCCTGGTCGCGGCCTTTGCCTGCAAAGAAAATTTACTGCAAAAACCACAAGAATTGAGGTTTTCCGGCTGTTATAAAATTACTTGAGAAGGCTCTGCGATAAAAAGCCAAAATTGCACTAAATCCCAATATTGATAAAGTCGAGGATGCGTTGGCGTTACAACCATTGGGGAATGCGGCCCGAATCGTGAGTGAGGGTAATGCTTTTACCGGTTAAAGTCAAATGGTAAAGGCGAAATCGGGGCTGACCAGCCCCGGGGCGTCAGTCTCAGTCTTTCTTGTCCCAATCGAGGCTGATTTTAAAGATTTTCTCTTCGCCCGTAGACAGTACTCTACCCAGCCACTGCCCGTCTTTCCTGCAGATTACCTCCACACGCTCTCCCTGCCTGGCCGTCTTGAACCCGAGATCGGCCATTCTGCAGGGCTCCGCCACCGTCCCGCCGAAACTCGTCTCAACAAAGGCTTCATTCTGCTCAAAGGTATCCATGTCCGGTACTATGCCCATCTGGTAAGCGAATGCATCCACCTGCTCAGGTGGGATAACATCCCCCAGTGTAACGGTCGGGGAAAACGCCGCCAGGAAGATCAGCCATGCGGCTGAGTGCGCGATGGTCGAAATTTTCATGAATTCATTAACTCCGTTCGATTTCCAACAAATAGTATTCGGTCACGGCATTAGAGTGCCAACCGGCGTGTCATCGGTACCATGTGGACGGGTATGGACTGTCCCACACGTCCTGTTGACCATAACCGGAATGAAGGGGGACCTGCATGGGGTCCCTTATTTCCCTGGGCCTGATATAGATTTCCCGGCTCTTGAGGAGCAAGCAGGGTTCCGGGCACTTGCCGAATCCCTCCGGCGCAAGCCCTTCGACAACGCCCGCGACCGTAACGGGTCGATTTTCCTCATACGCTTCCGCCCCGAGCGGGCCTTTGTGCCAGACAACAAAAGTCCCTTGGGAAAGGGTCTTGGATTTCGGCTCGTCCAAATTGTTCAACGGCGCCTGGAGCACGGTAATGTAAATCTCGTCCTTCACCGCCTTGACCCCTCTGGTATACCCCCCCAGGATCACGGTCCGGCCTTTGTATGCATCAAGGTTTCCGACGATCTCAGGGTAGGGCACGGGCGGGATGGCCTCTCTTGTCACTTCGGGAGAGAGCGGGGAGCACGCGGCCGCACAAATTGCCGCCATCAAAAGAAATGGAATTACTTTTAGCTTAATTACTTCTAGCTTAATCACTTCTAGCTTAATCATGGTCTTCGACAGCCTCCCGGGAAACGCCGATAATGTGCCGCTGCTTAATGAGATCGTATACCCGCCGCGCCGCGGTATCGGCGTCTTCATCGCTGGAATGGATCGTCAAATCGGGATCGGCGGGCTCTTCATAGGGGGCCGAAACGCCGGTAAATTCCTTTATTTCTCCTCGTTGCGCCCTTTCATACAGGCCCTTGGGGTCCCTGGCCGCGCAGACTTCAGGCGGGCACTGCACGAAAATCTCCAGGAACGAAGCATCGCCGACCAAGCGGCGTACGCTGTCCCTGTCTTCCTTGTACGGCGAAATAAATGCCGTTACGGCAATAACGCCCGCATCGACGAAAAGCTTCGTCATTTCGCCGATTCGCCGGATGTTCTCGCTTCGATGTTCGGGCGTAAAGCTCAGGTCGGCGCAAAGCCCATGGCGAACGTTGTCCCCGTCGAATACATAGGTGGAGCAGCCGGCCTCGTAAAGCAGTCTCTCAAGATGGTGGGCAATGGTGGATTTCCCGGAGGCGGATAATCCGGTAAACCATATGACCGCGCCTTTGTGACCGTGAAGGTTTTCGCGTTTTTCACGGGAGACGGCGCCGTTAAACCAGGTGACGTTGTTTTTCTCCCGCACCTCTTGAATGTCGGTTTCAATGGGTTTGCTCACGTCGTGCCGCCGTTCCCTGCCGGATCTCTCATCTTCTTCTTGAAGTAATCGATGGTCTTTTCCAGTCCCTGCGCCAACTGAATTGTCGGCTGCCAGTTCAGACGTTGTTGCGCCAGGCCGATGTCCGGCTTTCTCTGCAGAGGGTCATCCTGGGGCAGCGGCCTCGAAACGATGGCGGATTGACTGTCTGTCAACCGAATGATCGTTTCGGCCAGTTCCCTAATGCTGAACTCCCCCGGATTTCCCAGATTCACCGGGCCGACAAAGTCGTCCGGCCCGCTCATCATTCGAATGACCCCCTCCACCATGTCGTCTACATAGCAGAACGACCGCGTCTGGGACCCATCGCCATACAGGGTCAAATCCTTCCCGGTAAGGGCTTGGATAATGAAGTTGCTCACCACTCGGCCGTCGTTGGGGTGCATTCTGGGTCCGTAGGTGTTGAAAATCCGGACCACCCTGATATTGACGCGGTTCTGTCGGTGATAATCGAAGAACAGGGTCTCGGCGCATCGCTTACCCTCGTCATAACAGGACCTGGGGCCGATGGTGTTGACGTTTCCCCAATAATCTTCCTTTTGAGGATGAACCGTCGGGTTTCCATATATTTCGCTGGTTGAAGCCTGGAGAATTTTGGCCCCGACCCGCTTTGCCATCCCGAGCATGTTGATGGCGCCCATGACGCTGGTCTTCGTTGTCTTGACCGGGTTGTATTGATAATGGATGGGAGACGCGGGGCAGGCCAAATTGTAAATCTGATCCACTTCCAGAAAAATGGGCGCCACGAGATCGTGCCGTATCAACTCAAAATTGGGCTTTCCCAGCAGATGCCCGATATTCTCTTTTGTCCCCGTAAAAAAATTATCCAGGCACAGGACATCATGCCCCTCCGCCACGAGGCGCTCACACAGATGGGAGCCGAGAAAACCGGCGCCGCCGGTGACCAAAATGCGCGTTTTAAGATGAATCACGGTGTCGTAACGTCCTTATATGAAACTTCGTAGGGTTCAAAGGTTCAGGGTTCAAGGTTCAGGGTTGCGGGTTACTTTGTACGCTCCCCCCTTCGAAAAAGGGGGACCTAAAAAACCCCGAGACTACTGCCGTCTTCATGAAGCTTCCTGTTCGATCAGACTTGTCGGAGCGTAGCGGAGATCCCGCCGCCCTTGGGCGGGGCCGACCCCCAGGCCAAAAGCAGCGCTTACCGATGAGTTAGAAATGAGTCAATGCCACCTTCCCGATGGGGAACACATTAAACCCGATCTCATGAAGCCGCTTATGATCGAGAATATTTCGACCGTCAAATATATATGCCGGTTTGCTCATGGAGCGAAATATGGCGCTATAATCGAGTTCCCGGTACACATCCCACTCCGTCATGACGGCAACGGCGTCACACCCCGATGCGGCGGCATAGGGATCTTCCTCATAGGAGACCTTTCCCGGAATCCCTTTCAGGTCCGCCCTCGCATTTTCCAGGGCCTTGGGATCGCTTATGACCAGTTCCGCCCGCTCCTCCAGCAGTCTTCCGGCAATGCCGATGGCGGGACTCTCCCGCGTATCTCCCGTATTGGCCTTAAAGGCAAAACCGAACATGCAGATCCGCTTTCCCGCCAGGGTATTGAACATGGCGGCAAGCATCTCCAGGATGAAGCGTCTTTTTTGATAATCGTTGATCCGCAGAACACCGTCCCAGTAGTCGGCCACTTCCTCAAGTCCGTAATGGCGGCAGAGATACACCAGGTTTAAAATATCCTTCTTAAAACAGGAGCCGCCGAAACCCACGCTGGCGTTGAGGAATTTGTGGCCCACGCGGCTGTCCATGCCCACGGCCCTGGAAACCTCCGTAACGTCCGCGTCGGTCTTCTCGCACAAAGCAGAAATCGAGTTGATGGATGAGATGCGCTGGGCCAGAAACGCATTGGACACGAGCTTGGACAACTCGCTGCTCCAAATATTGGTGGTCAGTATGCGGTCCTTCGGGACCCAGTTGGCATATATTTCAACCAACTGATCCCGGGCTTTCAGGCCGGCGGGCGTTTCCCGCGAGCCCACCAGCACCCGGTCCGGGTCCTCGAGGTCTTTTATGGCGGAACCTTCGGCCAGGAATTCGGGATTGGACAGAACATCGAAATTAATGCCGTTGTTCTCAGCGGTGAGGATCTTTTCCATGGCCAGGGCGGTCCTCACCGGCAGCGTGCTCTTTTCCACGATAATCTTGGGGGAGTCCGAGCATTCCCGTATCTCCCGGGCGGTTCGCTCCCAGTACTGGAGATCCGCCGCCATACCAGCGCCTGCGCCGAACGTTTTGGTAGGGGTGTTTACGCTCACGAAAATAATATCCGCCCGGCGTATGCCGCCCTTGATGTCCGCGCTGAAAAAAAGGTTTCTTCCCCTTGCCGCTTCGACGATCTCATCCAGCCCCGGTTCGTAAATTGGGAGATTCCCCGAGTTCCACCGGCTGATCCGGTTCTCGTTGATATCGACCACCGTAACCTTGTACTGGGGGCACTTAAAGGCGATCATCGCCATGGTGGGACCGCCTACGTACCCCGCACCGATACACAGTATATCCTTTTCAAACTCAGACACGAAAAATCCATCCTCGGACCGTATGACCGTGATCAGCCATATTTTCAGGACTTGCCCGCAAACCACGCGGTACCGACATTTAACATTTTGATATAATTTAAATTATTTTTCGACGGCGCGTCAAGTGAAAGCGCGTTCGCCCCCGCCGAAACTACCGGTAAATCACGGAATAAGCGCGTTGATGACGGAAGAACTTGCCGACCGTCCCGGCAGCCATCGACATATAGGATGCAACCCTTTGCTCTGTCAACGGTTTTTTCCCAGAGAAACCGCCGGGGGCGGCAAGAGATAGAGACTCCTTCACGGCCTGTTTACCCGGCTGGAACCATCGGGAGTTGCCGGGACCTGCGACCGATATCCAAAAAGACAAGAGAGAGGTGAATACCGTGGACAAGCGAATGTCGAGCGTCAGTTACAAACTCATGACCGTCATACTCAGGATGCGTGATTTCATCAGGCCGCGTAGAAATCCTTCGTGATGTTCGTGCGCTTCGTGGTAAAATTAAGGGCATCCAAATCGGCTGACCCTAAAATCGCGAAACAGTGCACTTTGCACATGCAAAACAGCAGCGATTGAGCATGAAAACGAAACGGCGGATATTTGCCTTACTCATCTCGAGCGTATTTGCTTTTTCAGCTGCTTGCCCGGTCAATGCGGGTGAGGGAGGGCGTATGACCAAAAAGGATGTTATCGATGCACAACAGGCCTGGGGCGATGCCATGGTGTCCATTGGCAGCGCATATTCCGACAAACGGGACTACAAAGCCTTGGCAGCGCAACTTGTTGAAACGCTATATGGGTATGAAAAAGGCCCGGTTTTATTTAAACCCACAAAGGCGGCGAAAAAGCAGTTTCGGCTTACGGAAAAAGAGGCTGTTTCATACTTCGTCACCGGCGTGGCGCCTGAGGACCATGGCTTCGCCCTTCAGCCATGGCGCAAGGTGAGATTCGAAAACACCGGGATAATCCTTCATGCCGACGCCGCCATTGCCATGGGAAATTACTATTTTACCGATGCCGAAACGGGAAAGGAAACAAAAGCCGAGTTTACTTTCGGGTATGTCAAAGATGAGAATGGACGGGTTGTTATCAACGTACACCACTCATCTTTCCCATATAGTCCGATCCATTGAATTCACTTGGGCGTGAAAGGATGACAAGATGCTGACACAAGAGAACAACCTGACGGTAATTTCTATTCCTTCGGCTTTCAAAATGGTGGGCATCATCGCAGGGACATGGGCGCTACTGGTCGTGCTGAGTTCAACCCTGGCCTATCTCCCTGGACATCCCGACTTCTCGCTGTTCACCACTTACCTGAGCGATATCGGTGACACTGCCGGGTGCGGCACGCTTATGGCCGCACCCATGCGGTACCTTGTCGTCGTGCTGCTGGTCTTGCGCCTTTTGCAGTTGGGCGCCGGCCGTGCCTTTGCCGTAGCGGCCCTGATAATCGGATTGATTTCAACCGCCGGCACTGTATTCATGACCGCCGTTCCTTTCAGCGTATCGCCGGCAATCCATAAATCGGGCATCCCGCTGTATTTTCTCGGCGTCGTCGTTCTCCAGACGTTAATCGGCATCCGTGAATGGTCGCTGAGAAACGTTCCCAAAATCCTGCCGGTGTTGTGCTTCCTGATGGTATCTGTGTATTTCATATTTGCCACATTGGTCATTCTCCACGAGCAAGGTACGGTTGGCCGGAGCACGCCCGTGATCTGGGAATGGCTGGCTTTCTTCTCGTCCGTGGCTTGGGTATTCGCGCAGAGCATTTTGTTGGGAGGGAAGGAAGCCGCCCGGTAATCATCAGCACCCTTCCTATCTCACCAGCGCTTTTTTTTGGGATGACGCTGAACAGCGTAGGCATCTCCAAAAAAATTCCTTGACAAAATTATTTGGTATGCCAAATATTGGTATGCCAAATAAATCATGGAAAGGAGTGCCGCTATGAACGACATCGCTCAAAGGATTCAAGGGATCATGGAAGAAAACCATGTGCCCGTTTTCGGCATGGCCCCGTCGCATGCCCTCGAAGACGCGCCTTCCGGGAACAGGCCGACGGAGACGCTCACTGGCACCAAGAGTGTCTTTTGCATGGGCATTCCCATGCCCAGGGGCTTGTTCTTGTGCGGATCGCGGTCCCTGGCGACCTATTGGCGGGCGGCCGCCGTAACCTACCGGCAGATGGACTGGACCCTTCTTCAGGTGGCCCGCGCCGTTGAGGAAGATGGAGGGTCGGCCGTTCCCCTTTATGGGTGATTCCCCTATGACGTCCGGGGTCCGGGCGACTTTTGTGGATATGTGTCCCTTGTGAGCATGGCCGAGACCGTTGGAATCGGCAAGCGAGGCAAAAACAGCCTGATATTACACTCCAAGTATGGCCCGAGACTTATGCTGGGAGGGCTGCTCACCACCTCGGAACTGCCCACCGGCTGTTGGCCCGAAAAGGACGATACAGGGTGCCCGGAGGATTGCGATGTTTGTATGAAGGTCTGCCCCGTGGGCGCAATCGGAGAAAATGGCGATGTAGATCGGTTGGCCTGCATTCGGCATTCCATGAAAAGCCCCCTCTTTTCTTTTCTGATGAAAACCAAGGCATTTGATCCACAGGACGCGGCTATGATAAATCATGTCACAGCGGTTGATGACCATTCCTGGTATACCTGCATCAAGTGTGTGTCCGAGTGCCCCCTCCTGTAGGGGCATAACAAATAGAGGCAGGATTTCATGGCAACTGACGAACGCATTATATTCCCCCTGTTTCTAGCACAGCAAAGGCTGCGAACCCATATGCAGAAGGTCCTGCGGGACCAAGGCATCCGGGTCACCGTGGCGCAGGCGGGCATCCTCTTCCTTCTGGAAAAGAGGGACGATCGGAACATGAGCGATCTGAGCCATGCCGTGGGCATGGACAACTCCACACTGACCGGCTCGGTGGACCGTCTGGAAAAGGCCGGCTTTGTGACGCGGAAGACCAGCAGTCGGGACCGGCGCCGGCAACAGGTCCGGCTCACGGACCTGGGCCGGGAAGAGGCCGCGCTGGCCCGTCCGGTGATACGGGGGGTCAATAAGTCGATCAAGGACCGGTTCACCCGGAAGGAAATGGATGTCCTCCTGAAGGTGCTGTATGACTTGATTCATCATTTAAAGCCATATTAATTGGAAATTCAATGAATTCACTGGCGTATATTCACAGATTCCGTTCAGCTTTACCCGCCATACGAGAATGGATTGAAACGACATTGGCAGAACATGAAGCGCAGGCGGTTGCCGTAAACGAATTCGATTTTCCCCGTCTTCAAAAGGCATTTTCCGGTGACGTCCTGAAAAGAGCAAAATCGGTGGTTATCAAGGGAAAAGTACCTTTCCCGCCATTAACCCGAATGGGATTAGGTGAGTTGGCGACATTTGAGCGTATGTCCATAGCGGGCATAACTTACAAGGATACATTTTTCGTCAGCCGCCCTCATCAAACGGAAAGCCTGTATTTTCACGAAATGGTTCATGTCCTCCAATGGGAAAGACTGGGCATTGATGATTTCCTGCTCACATATGCAACCGGACTGATTAAATTCGGGTATAGGGACTGCCCATTGGAGCAAATCGCTTATTCCCTGGAAGAAAAGTTCGAGCGGGGTACCCTGCCTGATGGCGTTGTTGACCTTATCTGGCAAAAAATCGATGCCGTTCAGATGAATTGGCTGACACCATCTCCGGTGTAGCAATGCAAGCAGCGAAAACCATGTTTAAGGAACTGGAAGAAATCAATGCCCGCCCCGAACCATTTGAGTTTTACACGGCAAGTGACTTGTGGACGGACGAGCATACATCAAAGCAGATGCTTGCATTCCACCTGAACGGGGAAGTCGATGTTTCATCACGCAAGGCCGCATTTATCGACCGATCGGTCGAATGGATAGCGTCCCATTTCAGCGTCGGATCAAAAACGAAGATTGCCGACTTCGGCTGCGGTCCGGGGCTTTATGCGACCACGCTGGCGCAAAGGCAGGCGGATGTAACCGGCATAGACTTCTCCAAGAGGTCGATTCAGTACGCGCGGGAAGCCGCTATCAGGAAAAATCTGTCGATCAACTATGTCCATCAGAACTACCTGGAATTCGGGTTTTCAATTGAAAGCTCTTTTTCAGATGTAGCAGGCTCTTCATTCAACCCGGAAACCGAGGAATTTGCAGTTGTTGCAAAGAGACTGATATGAAAAAAAGGTGCGAATGGTGCGGCACTGATCCCCTTTACATGGCATACCACGATGACGAATGGGGTGTCCCTGTCCGTGACGACCGCCGCTTGTTCGAAAAGCTGATCCTGGAGGGGGCGCAGGCGGGCCTGAGCTGGTTGACGATCCTGAGAAAACGGGAAAACTACCGACGGGCGTTTCACGGCTTCGACCCGGAGCGAATCGCGGCCTATTCGCAAGATGATATTCATCGCCTGCTGGCCGATCCGGGCATCGTACGGAACCGTCTGAAAATAGGATCCGCCGTAAAGAACGCGAGAGCTACACTCAAGATCATTGAGGAGTTCGGGTCGTTTAGTTCGTTTCTATGGCGTTACGTCGATCGCAAACCGAAGCAAAATGCCTGGCCGTCATTAAATGAAGTACCGGCACGGACCGAGCAGTCGGACAAAATGAGCAAGGATCTCAAGAAGCGGGGATTCACTTTCGTCGGTCCCACCATCTGTTACGCGTTCATGCAATCCATGGGAATGGTGAACGACCACACGGTGAATTGCTTTCGCTACGCCCAAGTAAAGGAACTGGCCTAGCGCGCACAGGTATTAGCGGATAGGAGGATTTTAACGCGGTTATAACTCCCCCCTTTACAAATGGGGGATCGTGCAAAAAACCCGGCGGATACGTTGGCGCCTTGATGGTGATCAGGCAACCCCCATCCGCCCGACGTATTTACCGTAACGGGTCAAGGCGTCCAGAACGGCAACGGCGCGGTGGGGCATGCTGTAACAGACGGAGTTGCTCTGTCCCAACGCATGGACGATCCGAGATTCAAGGATCGCGTCCGCGAACATGTGTTCGGTGGCGACAATAACCGGTTTTTCATATTGTTCCGCCATGCCGTTAAACCGTTCCATGACGTCCACCACCCCCTGAGTCAATTCGGCTCCCCAGCGTGTCCTGCCGTCTTTGTCCGAAGCGGTGGGATGCCTTTTGCCGGCCAGGGCGGTCATGATCCCCATCACCATGGCGGCGTCCACGGATTCGGAGCGCAAGAGCGCGTCGACACATTTGAAAATCGGTTCGCCCATGCTCCCGGCCACCAGATCGACCGGGTTACCCCGGTTCCACCATGCGGGCAGAAAACCGTCAAGCTCCTTGAGGACCTCATCGGGTAACGGGATCACATCGAAACCCCGTTCGTTGCTCGCATCGGCCGCCAGAACGCCCCAGCCCCCGCCTGACGTAACCACGCCCACCCGACGGCCCTTCGGCAGGGGCTGCCTTAGAAAGGCAAGCCCGATGTCCAGCAGATCATCGAGGCCTTCGGCCCTGATAACGCCCGCCTGTCGGCAAGCGGCTTCGAAAACCGAGTCGGCGCCTGCAATGGAAGCGGTATGGGACATGGCGGCCCTGGCGCCGGCCCGCGTCTTTCCCACCTTAAGCATAACGATGGGTTTTTTTCGACTGACTTCCCCGGCCACCTCAAGGAACCGCCTGCCGTCTTTGAACCCTTCGATGTAGCTCAGGATGACCTTGGTGTCAGGATCCTGCGCCAGGTATCGGAGATAATCCTCCGTGTGAAGTACGGCCTCGTTGCCGGTGCTCACGCACTTGCTGCATCCGAAGCCCCGCAGCATGATCTGGCGTGCCAGGGAATCCACTACATTGCCGCTCTGGGAGACGACGGCAATGGGGCCGGGCGGCGCCAGAAACGGGGGAAACTGAATATGGACCTTGGCCCGGGGGTTCATGGCGCCGTTGCAGTTGGGCCCCACCAATACCATTCCCCCCTCCCGCGCGGCGTCGGCCAGTTCCTGCTGAAGACCGCCGGACCTCTCCCCCAGTTCCGCAAACCCTGCGGTAATGACAATCCCCGCCCGGATGCCTTTTTCGCCGCACGCCCTTACCGCCGGGACCACACTCGGGGGCGGCACCACGATGACGGCCAGATCCGGCACTTCGGGAAGCGCTTCAACGCTTCTGTAGACTTTCCGCCCCAGTATCTCGTTCGCTTTCGGGTTTATGGGGTAAATCGGTCCGCCGAATCCCGCTGCGATCAAATTGCTCAGGGTAATATACCCCCATTTTCCGGGATTCCCGGAAGCCCCCACATAAGCCACCGAACGGGGATTGAAGATATGGTCGATTTTCTTTATTGTTTCATCGGTGCGATGATCCAATTATTCCTCCTGCTCAGATGCGCACATATTCATCGAATGACACAATGCATGCCCGGAGGCGGACGCAAAGCATCTTCCCTCTGCGAATCGAAATATAGGGGCAACCGTTTGGCACGTCAAAGTTTTTTCGAAAAAAAAGCCCTTTGACTTGAGCCCACGATCCTTTAGACTGACGCATACTTCGAATTGGAAAACGCGCCCACCCCCCCGAGGCCTGCCACGGGCGATCCGGAGGAAGACACCATGCCATCATCCATTCCCATAAGCGGCTGCCGGACCACAAAGATCTACTGCCGGCCGGGGTGCCCGCCCGGGAGGCGGACCAAACCTGAAAACCGGGTTTATTTCAGCTCGGAGGCGGAGGCAAAGGCAATGGGCTACCGGGCCTGCAAGGTCTGTCGGCCGGATGTCCCCCGCTCCGAGACCTTTCTCCTGTCCGAGTATCAAAGCCCTGTCGGTCCCTACCTCCTCGCCGGCTCTCGGTGGGGCGTCGTGGGCATCAAGAGCGGCAGCCGGTCTCAACGCTATATCGAACGTTGGAAAAAAGAGGCCATTTCATTGAAATTTGACCCGGATGCCAACGGAGAATTGAAGCAACAACTGGATGCCTACTTTACCGGGGAACTGCACCGGTTCACCCTCCCCCTGGACCTGCGGGGCACGCCGTTTCAACGCATGGTATGGGACGTTCTCAACACAATTCCGTGGGGGAAAGCCATGAGCTACGGCCAGGTGGCAAACGACTTGGGACGCCCGAAAGCGGCCAGGGCCGTGGGGCGCGCCGTGGGGACAAACCCCGTGGCCATCGTGGTCCCGTGCCATCGCGTGCTGGGATCGGACCACTCGTTGACCGGATACGGCGGCGGCCTGGACATAAAGACGGCCCTGTTGCGGCTGGAAAAGATTGCTTACAAAAAATAAAGAAGCCTGCCGAACTCCAGTTCACTTCATGGCATAAACCCAAAGCAGACCAATTCGAATTGCGCTTTAGCGAACGTGTCACCAACGACTCAGGGGAGGATCAAAATGGTGCAGCAGATGGGATTTTGGAATCGTCGTTCTTGTTTCGGGGCTTTGGTACTTGGTGTTGTCGCCTTTCTGCTGCTTGGGATACCCGCGTCCGGGTTGCCGGCACAGTCAAAGACCGCCCCTGACTGGACGTGGCAAAACCCCCTTCCCACGGGGAACAGCCTGTTGCAGGTCTGGGGCGGTTCCGGGAGCGACGTGTTCGCCGTGGGGCATAGCGGAACCATCCTGCCCTACAACGGCACGTCCTGGTCCGCCATGAGCAGCATATCCGGAAACGATGCGGAGGCGATGGCCGGGTGGTCCGGGGGGCTGGCTGTGGATTTTGGCGCACTGGGGCTCTGGAACTGGAACGGCGCCGTCTTGACCCAACTCACTCCCGGCACCCCCGACACCATGGCCGGGTGGTCCGGAGGCCTTGCCGCGGACTTCGACGCACTGGGCCTTTGGAACACCAACGGTTCGAACTGGACGCAGCTCACGGGCGGGAATGCCGACGGGCTGGCAGGCGTTAACTTTTAGCCAAGTGTCTAAATGATGATTCTTCATATTCAAGGTGGTATAAGGTCGAATAATCAATGCCCCGTGTAATGAACTGACGGGATCTTAAAAAGAGCCTTAAAGAATGCCGAAAACAGGACGTAATGACCCCTGCCCCTGCGGCAGCGGCAAGAAATACAAAAAGTGCTGCCTGAACAAACCGAATCCTCCGGAAAAGCTGTTGTGGCACCGGCTTCGGGAGACCCACGACAGCCTTGTGGACCAACTCGTCTCCTTCGCCGAAAAGGCCTCCGGGGATTTGGCGCTTTTGCTGGCCGCCGAGGAGTTTTTCCTGTGGCCGGACCCGGAGGAGGATGTCGATATCAAGAAACTACTGACTGAGCACATGCCGCTGTTCATGCCGTGGTTCCTGTTCAACTGGGTCTATGATCCCGATGAAACGGATGAAGAAATCGATGCGCCGGCCCTGACGACCGTGGCCGAGGCATACGCGGCCCGACATGACAAGCGGTTGAACAGTATCGAACGAAAACTTTTGGCTGCCGCCAATCGCAAGCCGTTCAGCTTTTACGAAGTGATCGACTGTCGTCCGGGGCGGGGTTTTCGTTTAAAAGATGTCTTTCTGGGCGTCGAGGTCGATGTGGAGGAAAGAATGGGGTCCGAATCCGTAAGCATCGGTGATATCCTGTTCGCCCGTGTCGCCCAAGTAGATGACGTGGCCACGATCATGGGCTGCGGCACCGTCGCGATTCCTCCTGTGTGGAAACCCAAACTCATTGAAATGAGGCGAGATATGACGCCGTCTTACGGGCGTATTTCCACCGGTACTCTTGACGACTGGGACCCGGAAATCAGGGGACTTTATCAGCATATTTACGATTCCATGATGGCACCGCCCCAACTCGCCAACACGGACGGCGATCCCATGCTGTTTCACGAGCTTTACTACGACATTGATGACCCGGAAACGGCGTTTCAACTTTTGTCCGGCTTGTCGGTCATGGAAGACGAGGCGGCGCTGAGAGACACCGCAGAAATGGATGACAAAGGACGGATCCTGCGGGCTGAAATCCCCTGGACTCGGAAGGGATTCAAGGGGGCCAAAGGACTCGACAGCACTTTATTGGGCCGAATCCTCATCAATGGCCGCAAGCTCACTGTGGAAGTCAATTCACAGGCAAGGGCGGACGCCATCCGCCGCGAGATGCAAAAACGTCTTAGGGAAAAGGCCTCCTACAAAGCAACGGAAATCCAGTCGCCCGAGGCATTGGTAAAGCATGCCCGGGAATCCGGGGATGACGCGCCAAAAGGGCTTAACGAACATGATGAGTTAATGAAAGACCCGGAAGTACGCAAGCACATGCAGCAACTCATGGCGGATACCTGGAAGGGCTGGATTGATGAAAAAATTCCTGCTTTAGGCATGAAGACGCCGCGGCAAGCGGTCAAGACCGCGGACGGCCGTGAAAGCGTGGAAGCGCTTCTGCTCGACGGGGAGCGGCACATGAACCGCGACAAAAATATGAAGGATTGCTCATCGGCGATCATGGAAGAGATGCGCCGCGACCTCGGCCTGGACAGACCGCTGAGAGATACACGCAAAAAGAAGGACATGCAAAAGGACCAGGGGAGGGTGCGGGAGATTAACGACTTGATCAAAGGGTATGCCCGGACCCGGCTGAACTCGGAGTTCGAGGGTTTTGCGCTCAAGCTGTGCGACCGGATCGCGGTGACGCACGGGCTTGACATCAACCGCGGCCGTGGCGACATCTGGGCCGCTTCGATCGTTTACGCCATTGCCCGACTCAATTTTCTTTTTGATCCTGAAAGTGAAATAAGTCTTACAGCCGACGATATTTGTCGTTTTTTCGGCACCAAAAAATCAACTGTCGGCAACAAGGCCGGATCTATCTTGAAAGTGTGCGATTTGTATCACGGCCACCCTGAATTTTGCACGGCCGAGATTGTCGATATGCTTCGCATCTATATAAACGAGGATGGTTTGATGATTCCGGGCTTTGCTATGAACGATATTTTAGGGGAGAGAGAACAACAATCGAGGTTGCCGCCCGGGAAGAAGACACCCTCTTCAAGCGGTTCGCGACAAAAGGACAATAGCCAGGAGGGAAAGCGTAAAGCCCGTGATGCCGAAAAACAATCCGAAGATCCTCAGTTAAATCTCTTCGAAGACCTTTAGCGGCTTTAGCCCTTCCAATTAAAGCCAACGATCGACACCACCAAATCAAATTGAGTATCACTCGTTAGAATTTGCCGCTATCGTCTTGTTTTTTTATGGTGAAAAAGTGAATCCAGCCTGATAAACTGGATAATAAATGACAGCGACATTATGTCGATTTCCCCGAATAAAAAACAGGCATGGGGCCTTTATATTTTCAAGGACCAAATCATTTTCTTGACGCAAAAATGGAGCCAAAAACATGAGCAAAACCGAATTCACACCGCCCCCCAACTTCATCCGAAACATCATCGATGACGACATAAAGACCAACAAGTGGGAAGGTCGCCTTATGACGCGCTTTCCACCCGAGCCCAACGGCTACCTGCATATCGGACATGCCAAGTCCATCTGCCTCAATTTCGGTCTGGCCAGGGATTACGGCGGTCTCTGCAATCTCCGTTTCGACGACACCAACCCGACCAAGGAAGAGGTCGAATATGTCAATTCCATCAAGGAGGATGTGCGGTGGCTGGGATTTGACTGGGAAGACAGAGAGTTTTACGCATCCGATTACTTCGAACAGCTCTATGAATTCGCCCTTAAATTGGTGAGGGACGGCAAGGCGTTTGTCTGCGATCAGACCGCTGAAGAAATCCGTGAGTTCAGGGGGACCCTTACCCGGCCCGGCAAAGACAGCCCCTTTCGAAACCGCACGGTGGAAGAAAACCTGGACCTTTTCCAGCGCATGAAGGCCGGCGAGTTTCCCGACGGCGCCCGTGTGCTCCGAGCCAAGGTCGACATGACTTCCCCCAACCTCAATATGCGCGATCCCGTGATGTATCGGATCCTTCATGCGAGCCATCACCGTACCGGAGATGCGTGGTGCATCTATCCCACATATGACTTCACCCATGGTCAGTCCGACTCCATCGAAGGGGTCACCCATTCTATCTGCACCCTTGAATTCGAGGATCACCGCCCCCTGTACGACTGGTACCTGGAAAACCTGGAGGTGTACCATCCCCGGCAGATTGAGTTTGCCAGGCTTAATCTGGCTTATACCGTCATGAGCAAGCGCATGCTCCTGCAACTGGTGCAGGAAAACTTCGTCTCCGGTTGGGACGACCCCAGGATGCCCACCATGGTCGGGTTGCGCAGGCGGGGATATACGCCGAAAGCGTTGCGGAACTTCTGCGACCGCATCGGCGTGGCAAAAAAAGACAGCATGGTGGATCTGGCGCTGCTGGAATTCTGTGTCCGTGAAGATCTCAACAAAAAAGCGCCCCGGGTGATGGGGGTGCTCCGCCCCCTCCGCGTGGTCATCGAGAACTATCCCGAGGACCAGGATGAAGAGTTGGATGCGGTCAACAACCCCGAAGACCCTGATGCCGGCACCCGCAAGGTCCCCTTTTCCCGTGTGATCTATATTGAAAAAGAAGACTTCATGGAAGATCCGCCCAAGAAATTTTTCCGACTGGCGCCGGGACGTGAAGTCCGGTTGAGATACGCCTATTTCATCACTTGCGTGGGTGTGGTTAAGGATGAAAACACGGGCGAAATAGTTGAGTTGCGCTGCACCTACGACCCGGCCACGCGCGGCGGCGACGCCCCTGACGGCCGAAAAGTCAAGGCCACGCTTCACTGGGTTTCGGCGGATCGGTCCATCCCCGCGGAAGTCCGCCTCTATGATCGCATGTTCACGGTGCCCGACCCCGCAGGAGACAAGGAAGGGCGCAGTTTCAAGGAATTTCTCAATTCCGAGTCGCTGGTCACGCTCACCGATTGCCGTGTGGAACCCGGTTTAAAAGGGGCGGAACCGGGGGCCAAAGTCCA
This sequence comes from Deltaproteobacteria bacterium, assembly GCA_019307165.1. Classification (GTDB taxonomy): domain Bacteria; phylum Desulfobacterota; class DSM-4660; order Desulfatiglandales; family Desulfatiglandaceae; genus JAFDKD01. The sequence continues at coordinate 17,796 of JAFDKD010000043.1, forward strand.
GTTTGAACGGGTGGGCTATTTCTGCGTCGATGCCCTGGACAGTTCGCCGGAAGCCCTGGTGTTCAACAGGACCGTGGCCCTCAGGGATCAGTGGGCCAAGGTCCGGAAAGGGCAAAAAGGCTGATTGTCCATATTAATCCGGCGATTAAACAAATGATACTTTCTACTTGGAAATACAATATGCGAAGGGTTTTTTAGATACTTATGAGCGCCGCCTCTGGCCTGGGGGTCGGCCCCGCCCCCCTTTACAAAGGGGGGAGAGTGCAAAGCAACCCGCAACCCTGAACCTTGAACCTCTGAACCATACGAAGTTTCATATGAGTATTTAGTTGCCGGATTAATAATGGATGAAGGAAAAAGGGCGTTCATGAGAAAGGGGCTTGTCGGGACCCTTTACGCCGTCGCGGCAGCGGTGTTCGCCGTCCCGATTTTCTCTTTTATCACCTTCAGAAAGATCGACAGGAGGACCGTTCGCTTCAGTGTCGACGAGCAACGCGCGTCGGTGAATTTAAAGGACAACGTGTTCCTGGTAAAGAAAAAGGCCGGTGATGCGGAAAGAAAAAGGCCGGTGATGCGGCCTTTTCCGCGCGTTGCCCCCATCTGGGCTGCACGCTGCGCTTTGATGACGTGTCGCGGGAGTTTCGGTGCCCCTGCCACGGGAGCGTTTTTGACCGGTCGGGGAAGTGGTTGTCCGGTCCGGCAAAAAAAGACCTCCAGCAGATCCCCCTGGACCGGAAAGAGGAGGGGGACGTGATTGTTACGGTCACCCTTTAGCGATCAGCACTAACCCTTCGGGAAAGCCGAGGACACCCTATCTCCTGCGTTGCTAAGGGTTTGCAGTAATGACTACAGTTTCACCCTTGGCGCCTTAGAACTCCCCGCCAAGGGCGGCGGGATCTTCGAGGGGCATCCTCGGCTTTTGCAACATTAGGGTCAAACCATGCATTTGCCACACGCGGCGACCTTTACGGACCCGGGCCCCCGGGGCCTATCCGGCGGGATATCTCACGCGATCCCCCGCCTCGGCCTCTCCTGCCTTGTTCTCTGCCTTCTGTCCGGTATTGTCCTCTCATTCTACTTTCGCCCCATGGGGGACGTCTTCCAAAACGTGGAAGAGATCACCACGCTGGCGCCCTATGGTTGGTTTTTCCGACAGTTTCATTATGTTTCGGGCCAGATGTTCGTCATCCTTATGTTCATTCACACCATGGATCATCTGCTGAAACGCCGGTACCGCATGTTTACTCCAGGCGGGTGGGCCTTGCTGGTGCTGTCCCTCGGCCTCTGTTTTTTCACCCTGTTCACCGGGTTTATACTGAAGGGAGACAAGGAAGGTTTTTTTGCCGGGCAGATTTTCAACAGCCTGCTTCTGGCCGTCCCCGGCGTGGGCCCGAAGTTGTCGAACCTCTTCATTGTCCCCGGTGAGAGTTTCTTTTTTCTCCCCTATCTCTATCACTGTTTTTTTCTTCCGTTACTCGTCGTTTACCTGTTGCGATCCCACATTCGTGCGTGGCTGCCAAATCGGACCTATCTGTTGGTTTCCTTTCTGGGTCTTTTCATCTATGCCTGCATTGTAAAGCTCCATCCGGACATTCCCCCGGATGCGGAAGTCGCCGTTGTAAAAGGGCCCTGGTTTTTTCTGGGCATACAAACGCTTCTCAAAACCGTGGACGCCCGCCTGGCCGGACTGGTTATACCACTAGCCTTTCTGGCAATTCTGCTTGCGCTGCCGCTGGTCAAAACGTCGGCGGGCGGCGCGGCCCCGATAAGCGCGTTTCTGTACTTTCTGGTGCTTTCAGCACTTGTCCTATATGCTGCGTTGACCCTATGGGCCGCGTTTGGGTAGGCGTTCCTTGATAGTCATTTTTTGAAGTGCTGGTGCTTGTTTCCGTAACGTTAAATTTTCCTCTCGCCAAGATCGCCAAGGACGCCAAGGACGCCAATATCGTGGAAGGGGACATCACCAAATTGGAGGTGGATGCCATAGTCAACGCCGCAAACACCTCGCTTCTGGGCGGCGGGGGCGTGGACGGGGCCATTCACCGGGCCGCGGGGCCCGAACTCCTGGAGGAGACCCGCCGGATCGGCGGCTGCCCCACGGGTGAGGCCAGGGTGAGCAAGGGCTACCGACTGCCGGCCAGGTGGGTGATCCATACGGTGGGCCCGGTATGGAAAGGGGGTCACGGGAACGAAGACGGCCTCCTGGCCGGTTGCTACCGAAACAGCCTTTTGGAAGCGGTAAGAATCGGAGCGAAATCCGCCGCTTTTCCGTCCATCAGCACCGGGGCCTACGGGTTTCCGCTGGAGAGGGCCTCGGAGATCGCATTAACGGAAACCCGTAAGTTCCTGGAAACCGACGACACCCTGAAGCAAGTAATATTCGTCTGTTTCGGGCAAACGGCGAGTGGTTCGTTGTATCCTCGACCTCAATACGAATGAAATATCCATCCCGAGAGATCGAAGATTTGAACCAAAACAGTTGGATTCCAGGACATTCTACATTCCTTGTTCGTTATTCGATATTCGATATTCTTTCTTAACTTTGGATTTTCCGTTTCAGCGCCGCACTCGGCCTATTATTCCTCATCCCCTAAAAAATACCGATGATACTCCGCCTCCGACAGGTACTGTTTCAGGAGCCGGGAGATCATCTCGAACAGGGCTTCCATGTCCTCTTCTGAGAGGCGGCTCCTGATCAGGGCCATGAGTCGGTCATCCGAAAATTTCTGCAGGTAGCAGATCAGGGTCGCCTCGTCCACCTCCCGTTCGAAGCCGAAACCGACGTACCCGTCATATTCCTCCACAAAGTTGTGCCTGTGTTTGGTCATCACATTCCCATGGCTTGGTTGATCAGGACCACGGATATGTCCGTGAGCACGGGCTTGCGGTGAAGGATGACGGTCACCCGGCAGATGCGCTGCGGCGAATTGCAGTCATTGCACACGCCCGTCTCGGCGCACGGCGTCTCCATGTTGAGACTCTTGGCCCGCATGGGTCCGGCCACTTCCCTGACACGATTCAGAGCAGACTCCAGGTCAGGTCTCACCTTGTTCATGCCGGCTACGATGACGACCTTTTTGGGGCCGAATGTCATGCCGTTGGTGCGATTTCCCATTCCGTCCACGTTCACGATCTCGCCGGAGGCGGAGACTGCGTTGGCGCTGCACAGGAAACAATCGGCAAGCATCTGGTTTTTCCGGATCGCCAGGTTCTCTTCGCCGCTGAGCCCCTCCACCCAGTGATCGTAGACGGTTTTTCCCTTTCCCTTGAGGGCATCCACCAGGCCCAGAGCGCGGGTGGTATCCGATCCGCCGAAGCCGAACGTGTCGTAACCTGAAATCATGTCCAGGATAAATTTCCGCGCCTCGTCCACGTTCGGCATTGCATGGGCGTCAAATGCGTGTTTCTTGAGGTTCTTCACGCATTTCTCCCCCAACTTTTCCCACAGCCACGTCTGATAATTCGCGTTCACCGCGTAGTCATTTCCCATCGTCAATCCTCCGTCAATTTTCAATCTTCAATGTTCAATTCTCACTGCTCACTGCCCAATTTCCCCCCTCCCGCCCTTTTCAATATCAACTCGGCCACAACGCTTACGGCTATTTCAGCGGGCGTCTCCGCCCCGATATCAAGGCCAATGGGGGAATGGACTCTTTCCAGATCGGCCTTTGTGAAACCCTCTTCCAGGAGCTTCTCATAGATGATGTTTCGCTTCCGGCGGCTCCCGATCATCCCGATGTAACGGGCATCGGTCCTGAGGGCCTGGGCGAGGACATGTTTGTCGTGCAGATGCCCCCGAGTGACGATCACGAGAAAAGACGACGAAACGACCGGAAGGGTTTCCATAACATGTTTGAATTCAAGCAGTCGCACCTCCTTTGCATCGGGAAAATTCCGCGTGTCCGCGAACTCCGGCCGGTCGTCGATCACCACCGTTGGAAATCCCACACCACCGGCCAGGGGGACGATTTGCGAAGACACATGCCCGCCGCCGAACACGTAGAGGACCGGGTCGGATATGAACGGCTCCACGAACAGCGGCACGCCGGCGCCCGAATCGTCCGTCATTGACACGATGGCGGGCTGTCCTTTTTCTACGGTGCCGTCCATTTGCTCCCGTAGCGCATCCTCGGCCCGCTGCCCGATTTGCAGGCTGCCGACCGCCTCGCCCCCCTGTTCGAAAAAAGCCCGGCCCGGCGGGCCTTTCCGCCACCGGGCCTCATCCACAACCGTCGCCAGCAGGCCGGTCCCCCCGCGCCGCGCAAGGCCGGCGACCTTTTTGTACAACTTCATGCCGTCAGGATCATCGGGTAAAACGGGTTCCAGGAAGATTTCCACGTTGCCGCCGCAAAGCATATCGGTGTCGGCCACATCCGATCCCTTCAGAGAAAACTGCAGGCGCAGCGGCAGTCCCGTCTCCAGGACGCGCCCGGCAGCCTCAATGGTTTGCGCCTCCAGGAGCCCGCCGCCAATGGTGCCGACAATGGACCCGTCATCGAGAACGAGGCACTTGGTGCCCAGGTGTCGAGGAGAGGGTCCTGCCTGTTTGATCATGGTTGCCAGGACCGCGCCGCGGCCCTGTTCGAGTAATTTAACCATATGTTCATATAAGGCGTTCATGATACCTTCCTCAGATGAAACTTCGTAAGGTTCAAGGTTCAGGGTTCAGAGGTTCAGGGTTTCGTGTTACGCGTTGCGGGTTACAGGCTGCGGGATAAAGGACATTGACAACCGATTATTGATGATTGGCGATTGAAAAAGATTATTCTTCCGCCTGCCGATTTCTGACTTCCGCCCTCTGACCTCCGATTTCCGACCTCTGTTTTTTATCTCGCAAAGAACGCAAAGGTCGCCAAGATAAGGGCATTCGTTGTCGTTGTCGTAATCGCCGTAGGGCGCCCAACGCTCTCTTGAAAAAACGGAAGCGCCTTTTCCAAAGGGGCGCCTGTCCGCCGGTTTCGGGCGGGACTTAATCGAGCCTGCGGTTATTGCCGTTGTCATGAACTTTCACGGTCGATTAGACCGGCCGACCCCGGGCCGGAGGCGGCGCTGACTAATGGATATGTTCCGTTTCGCAATGAACCGGCCACCACGCGCGCTACGCCGCCGGCCGCCGGCTTCGTGAGAAGCTCGACCAGTGTCATCGCAAGGCTCGGGTCCTTCAACAAATCCAGCTTGTTCAAAAAAATAGCCCGCCTCGCCGAACCGGGAGCGCCCTTGAAAAGGCCCCCGCTTTCCTGAAAAACGCTTACCAGAACCCGTGGGGTCAATCGCTCTCCGGGTTGCAGCCCGGTCAGGGCCGCGAATTCATCCCCCCTGAAGACCGTATCCCGGTCGAAATGCCTTTCCAGCGCCTCCAGACCCATCATGGCCACCACCAGTGTGGCGCTCTCGGGAATCACCGGTTCATGGTCGGCCGGGACTTTCACCGGCCTGCCGGCAGCCCCGTCCGCTTCCACGACCAAGCAGTCAGGGGAAGCGTCATTGAAAAGTCTGTCCGCGGCGGAGGGCGAAATCCCTATAATTTTCCCAAAAGGCCCGCGCTTTTCCCCGACAAACGCCCATCCTTCCGCTGCCAGGACTGTTGCCAGATGGGACTGCCGGCCGGGACCCGTTTCGGACCTCATGACGACCGGAAACCGCAGTGCCTCTTCGTGCCGGATTTTGGTGGTGGTGCTTACCAGGACTCGCCGACCAAGGGACTTGAATTCTTCTGCCAGGACCGTCATAAGCGTGGTTTTTCCGCCGCCGCCCACAATGGCGATGTGCTCCCTCGATTTCAGGGCCAACGCGTCTATTAAACCCTGTTGATTTTTCTCCAAGGCAGACGTCCGATCTTCGCGGCTCAAAGCATCAGTTGCATGGCCCTAAGTAAAACCATTCGGGATAACCCGAACGCCTGAGGCTGAACCCCGGCAGCGTTTCTTATTTTTTTCTCAAGACCCGGTTGTCTCCCACCCGAACGGTGATCTGCGACTTGTCAAAGTACTCGATCAAAGGTATGGCGTACTTACGTGAGACGCCGGTCATGTCCTTGAACTGAGGCGTGGTTATTTCCCCGTTCGCCTTCAAAAAATCGATCATTCGGTCTTTGAGCGCTTCGATGGCCTTCCCGTAGAAGTAGAGGTCTTCTTTGACCTTGATGACGATGCCTTCTTCAAGCATGACGGCCAAAACCTCCTTCGCAGTCTTTCCCGGGAATTCCCCTGAGATCTCCTTCAAATAGGGCGGCTGAAGCCCCTTTTCCCGATATATCTTCTCAAGCCGATCGCGCGCCTTTTCCTGGTCCTGTGCCAGGGTTACCTGGTGCTCCTTAAGCCGAACCAGTTCCTTTTCCTGGACCACCACATCTTCTTTTGTCAGCTGATTCATGACGTAATTGAACAGCTTGACGTTTTTTGCGCCTTCGGTCCTGGATCGCAATTCCTCTTTGGGAAGCCCGATTTTGAGGGGAAATTCTCCGTGGTAACGGCTGATGGTCTCGACGACCTGGTCCCTGGCCGCGGCAAAAAAATCCGCATGGATCAGGGCCCCCCGCTCTTTGTCATAGGCAATGACCCGCTTGCGGGCCTTCAACCCTTTAAGAACGTCATCAAGCCTTTTCCTGCGGGTGTTCGTCAGAAAGGAAAGCTCCCCTTCCTCCACGCCGCGGTATCGACCCATCAGTACAAACAACTCGCATGTTTCAGCCGGGTCCCCGTCAGCCAGTAGTTTCATCTGCGAAGCCGCTTTTTCCGAAAACCGCTTCATTTTCCCCGGCAGCGCATTGAGGATATCGCCACCCCCTATGGTCCTCACCGGCGAGTAGCTCCTCAGCACATAACGGTCGCCCCGCAGTACGGCCACGGGCGCTTCGAGCCGCATCTGCGCGAAACAACCTTCGCCGGGTTTCAGTTCATCCCGATCCGACAGAACAACCGTGGCGATAACTTCCGAAGTTCCGGTGTGAAACCGGGCCTTGGCCCTGTTTTTGAGCTTCCGTGGCGAACTCTTGAGCAGATCCAGCCGGACATCCACCATGAAGCTCGGCCGAAGGGCATCCTTTGTGGCCAGCACATCGCCCCTGCGGATGGTCGTCCGCTCGATGCCCTGGAGGTTGATGGCGGTCCGCAGCCCGGCCCGAACATCCCGGACCTCCTTGTTGTGAACCTGGATGCCCCTGATCCGGGACTCGATTTCCTGGGGATAAATCGTGATCTCGCCGCCGGTGGAAGCCATACCGGACACGGTGGTCCCGGTGATGACGGTGCCGAACCCCTTCATGCTGAAGACCCGGTCGATGGGCAGTCTGAAAATGTGACCCAGGTCCCGGTCGGGAATGTTCGCCACCAGTTGGTCCAGGGTCTGGATCAACTCCGGAATCCCCTGTCCGTTGAGCGAGGAGACTTCCACGATGGGCGACTCCCCCAAAAAGGTGTTGGCGAGATAGTCGCTCACATCTTCCCGAACCAGTTCCAGCCATTCCTGTTCGACCATGTCGATCTTGGTCAGGACCACAAGCCCGTGCCGCACCTTCAGCAGTTCGCAGATCTCCAGGTGCTCTCTGGTCTGGGGCATGACGCCTTCGTCCGCGGCGATCACCAGCGCCACAAGGTCGATGCCCGTGGCGCCGGCCACCATGTTCTTGACAAATTTCTCGTGGCCCGGCACGTCCACGATCCCCAACAGTTTGCCGCCGGGCAGTTCCAGGTGGGCGAATCCCAGCTCGATGGTGATGCCGCGCAGTTTTTCCTCTTTCAACCGGTCCGTGTCGATGCCGGTAAGGGCCCTGATGAGGGAGGTCTTGCCATGGTCGATGTGTCCCGCCGTACCCAGTACAATCTGTTTCATAAAGGCTTCCTTCGATCTCTCTAATAACGATAAGTTATTCTTTTAGGTGGAATATTGGGGGGTGTCAAGAGCGGAGGGTGAAACCAACGCCACCAGCAAGGTGTCAGCGCCGCCTCTGGCCTGAAGGACGGCGGGATCTCCGCTACGCTCCGACAAGCCTAATCGATCGGATAACTTCAAGAAAAGGGCAATAACCGTAGACTCGGTTACGTTCCGCCACAAAACGGCGGACAGGCTCCCCTTTACAAAGGGGGATTTGCCAACGGTATTAAATCCCCCCCGGGAGGCTGTCCGATGACTCATTTCCCCTCCCCCCGGATCAGGTCCGGGGCAGGCTCTCGTGGGAGGGGATTAAGGTTAATTTGTTCTTGATTAAATCCGAATACAAGTCTATATTCAGTGTTAAAATAAACCCGAATTAATAAATAGGTGCCACAATGAAGCCGATAAACGTTTCTAAAAACATCGTTTCCCTGTCGGATTTTAAAATCAAGGCGTCCCAAATGCTTCATGACGTCAAGCGTTCGCATCACCCCCTTGTCATCACCCAAAACGGCAAGGCAGCGGCCGTCCTTATTTCTCCGTCTGATTTTGACTTTCTCACGGAGCGGATCCGCTTCATCGACGCTGTACAAATGGGGTTGACGGATGTTCAATATGGCCGGATCGTGCCGGATGAAGATCTGGATATATAACCATGAAGCTCCTTTGGACCGAAACAGCCAAACAGGATCTCTTGGATATCCACAGCTATGTTGGCGCCGATAACCCGACTGCAGCCAAACGATGGATCGAGAGATTGAGAGATCGTGCCAGAAGCGCTCTCCATGCACCGCTCGCAGGCCGCACAGTCACCGAATTTTCGCGTGACGATATCCGGGAACTGATCGAGGGGAATTACCGTATCGTATATCAGGTGTTTTCAGATCGTCTCGTGATATTGACCGTTTTCGAAGGTCACGCTCTTTTCCCTTTGGAAAAAGTGGGCGATTCAACTGTTGAGTAATCCGCTTTTGCCCCCCCCTGGTCCGGCTCCAGGTAGATGCCTAAAAGCACACCAGCCGGTTGTCCCTCTCATCTGCGCTTCGATTTTCTTGGCCAGCGTGCTTTTGCGCGTTCCAGAAAGGGCGGCTCGACATGCTTGGGTGCACCGGAAACGATATCCTCGAACCCGGTCATGAATCCCTTCTTGCGAAAGTGTCTCTCGCGCACGTCGGCAACCACCACCTGCCAGTCGGCATCGAGTCCGGCCTTGGCGTAGCATTTCTTGGCATGCTCAATGTTGTCGAGCGCCGCGTCGTAGTACTTGCTCTTGCCGGCATTGACGATCCGCATGCAGAGAGCGTGGTACACTCTGGCTGAAATATCAGGATGAGAGCGCTCCAGTTTGCGCGCCAATGGCTCGATCCGGTAGTGGCTAAGATCTTCCAGTTCCTTATCCGTAGCCCGGCGCAGGCGCGCTACAAGCCGGTCGATCTCTTTATTATCGAGCCAGAGTTCAATCAGAGAGGACAAATCACCCTTTTCTGATGCCGCCATGGCCTTTTGGCGCCATGCCATTTTCTCTTTGGCCGGCACGTAGCGCATCAACTCCTTGTATGTGAACGTGGAGGGGTCTGACTCAAACTCGGACCAGGCTGACTTGAGCGCATCTTCTGGCCGACCGATCTTGGCCAGCAGCGCCCGTTTTAACTCGCCCAATTCGTATTCTTCATAGGATTTTCGGCTGTCCGTCCGTGCGATCTTCAAGCCTCGCTCGACCCAGGACAGCGCGTCTTCAGGGTGTCTCCGGTTCCTGTATATTTTGGCGATGGCCATGCAGTCTTTGACTTCCAGCTCGGTCTGCTCGCAAAGCGCGATGTAGGCGTCAACGTTGCGTTGGCCCGCGAGCAGGGTCTTCAGCGCTCCGCCCCACCTCCGGCGTGCGTATCCGGGAGAACGCTTTTCCTTGTCACCCTGGGTCAGAGTGGATTCGAACTTGCAGCGAATTTGCTGAACGAATGCATCCAGCCCCTTCTTGTCGAGCACTTTGACAACCTCGCGATCAAGGTCATGGCAAAATCCGTAGGGATCGTCCTCCATCCAGAAAAGCAGCGACTTTGCGGTCTCGTCCGGGTCATGGTTCGCGGCCTGGCGGGCTTTGATCCAATCCCGAAACAGGTCCTCAACCAACATGCCTAAATTGCCGCTCGAGTCGTCGATTTCATCGGCTTTTTCGTGGCAAGCGGCGATAAAGGTCTCAAACAGATGCGCTGCTCGTTCCGGCTCTTTCTTGATGATCTTCCCAATGTCATTCGCAACATCCTGAACATCGTCCACGAACGACCAGGCGGCTTTGTAGGAGATGAAACTTCCGGGAGACAGCGCCGCTTCGATGGCCTGCTCGAGCGGATCGATCTGTTTTCGCTTTCCGGGGCTCACGATACTCCTTTCTCAGTGGACATACCCGCCGTCATCGTCGTCATCGAAATCATCACGCAACGGGTCTTCGGCCATGGCCTCGGCCATATAAATAGCTTCATGGGCTGCCTCGGCGATGTCCTCATCGTCGGAATCGGTCAGGTCCACCAGAATCATGCCTGCTTCCTGGGGGCGAATACCGGCTACGGCATCAATGGCGGCCAGCAGTATCGGTTTGTCGGTCACTTGCTCGCTGACGAGTTTTGATACGTGTGACCAGGCCGCGTCCACCTCCCAATTGCCGGCCGCACAAATGGCCTGGTAATGGATATCCTGGTTGTTGTTATCAAGCGCTTCGAGGATCTGGTTATCGAACCCGCGGACCCAGCGCATCGAAAAGACCGCTGTCAGCCGCCAATCCTCATCATCACTGGAATAAGCCGCCCGAATAGCGTCTTGATGCCAGTCCCGGGGGGCGCGAACCGATGCCTCCAGTATGCGTCGATGCACGTATTTGGGCACGGCTGCGTCCAGGTAAAGCCTGCGGAGCGATTCCTGGATTTTACGAAACGTGTCATCGGAAAT
>JAFDKD010000429.1 GCA_019307165.1 Deltaproteobacteria bacterium
GGGGCTGACCCCGGGGGACGTGGACTTGATTACATGGCTCCGTCATTACGGCATTCCTGTGTTGCCCGTATTGACGAAGACGGACAAACTCTCCCGCCAGAAAACCCTCAAACAGGCCCGGCAGGTTGAGCGTGACCTGGAATCCATTTATCCGGCCGCGCCCCAACTCTTTTCAGCAAAAACGAGAGCCGGCCGGGACCCGATATGGAAAAAGATCGCGGCGGCGGCAGAGGCAAGGTAACATAAATTCAGTGAGACTCCTTGTGGGTCGAATATCCCGCAATACGGAAGACGACCAGGTTTTGCAGATGGAATAAAATCAAGACTGCGCGGGGGCCGCCCTTCACTTCGACCGAAAGCCCTCCAGCCCATAGAACTTGATTTTCTTGTGAAGGTTACTTCGTTCAACGCCCATGGACTCAGCCGCCTGAGATACGTTCCCACCGCACTCCTCGAGTTTTTTCCGAATATAGGCCATTTCAAACTCGTTTCTGGCCTCTTTCAGGGTATTGGCCAGGATGGCGCCCCCCCACGCATCTTTTGCGTCCGGTGACTCGTTGATGGGCGATGGGATATGCTTGGTTTCAATGCGGTTTCCCTGCGTCATAATCATGAGCCGCTCCACCAAATTCTTCAATTCGCGAACATTTCCCGGCCAGTCATAGTTTCGGAATATTTCCATGGCCTCCGGCGTGACGGTCTTGGGCTTTAAATTCGTATCCCTCAAACACTCATCGATGAATTCGCTTACCAGTTCCGGAATATCCTCAACCCGCTCCCTCAGGGGCGGAACCCGCATGGGAATGACATTCAGTCGGAAAAAAAGGTCCTCCCTGAAGGTCCCGCGCTCGATTTCGGCCTCCAGGTCCTTATTGGTAGCGGCCAGCACCCGGACATCCACCTCAATGGTCCGTGTCCCTCCGACCCGATCGAATTTCTGTTCCTGAAGTATTCTGAGAGTTTTGGACTGGGCCTTCAAACTCATGTCCGCAATTTCGTCGAGAAATATGGTCCCTTCGTGGGCCTGATCGAATTTGCCCTTTTTCATGGTGGTCGCCCCGGTGAAGGCGCCTTTTTCGTGTCCGAACAACTCGCTTTCGATAAGGTCTTCGGGAATCGCCGCGCAGTTCACTTCCACAATGGGCTTGTTGCTTCGCTTGCTGAGGCGGTGGATGGTGTGGGCAACCAATTCTTTTCCAGTGCCGTTTTCTCCCACGATCAGGACCCAGGCGTTGGTGGGGGCTACGACCCTGATCTGCTCCTTGAGTTCGCCGATCGCCTCGCTATGACCCGTAATCCGATATTTTTGTCGTTCCTTCTCTTTGAGGAGGCTGACTTCCTCCTCCAGTCGGTAATGGTCCAGGGCGTTCCTCACGGCCAGAAGAAGCTTCTCAAGAGACAGGGGCTTCTCAATAAAGTCGTAGGCCCCAAGCTTGGTCGCTTTTACCGCCGTCTCGATCGTGCCGTGCCCGGACATCATCATCACCTGGACGTTGGGGTAGATTTCCTTGATCTTCACAAGGACTTCCAGCCCGTCCATCCCGGGCATCCAAATGTCCAACAGGACGAGGTCGGGAATAACCTCCCCTATCTTTTCCAGGGCCTCAGCGCCGTCCGACGCACCGGCCACGTCGAACCCCTCATCCCTGAGTACGCCTTCCAGGGTCTGAATAATGCTGGCCTCGTCATCGACTATGAGAATGGTTCTGGCCATGGCACGCACCTCGATTAAAAAGACAGGTTAAGGTTAAGAAGATAGGTTAAGGTTAAGGCTGAGGTTAAGAAGACAGGTTGAGGCTGAGGCTAAGGTTAAGAAAATAGGTTAAGGCCGAGGCTAAGGTTGAGGGACAAGCAAAACCCCCTTCTTTACCTTTTCTCGACCTAAACCTTAACCTCAACCTGGCGAAGCCGCCCTGGACCTTAACCTGGCGGAGCCGGTTTTCGCCCCAGCATGTCCAGAGCGATTCGGGCGGTGCGCAGGGTTGCACCCCCTTCCCCCAGATCCCGCCGTATTTCGTTCAAGTCCCCTACCATCGCCTCTCTCGACTTGGAGTCATCCAACAGGCGGAAGACTTCTTCTGAAAGCCGCTCAGAAGTCACCTCGTCCTGAATCAATTCCCGGACCACCTCTTTCCCGCCAACCAGATTCACCAAACTGATATAGGGGACCTTGACAACGCGCTTCGCCACCCAATATGACAGAGGTGAAGCACGGTAGACCACGACCATGGGCACACCCATAATGGCTGTTTCGAGGGTGGCTGTGCCCGAAGTCACCATGGCGGCACTGCACACGCTCAGGGCCTTATAGGTGTCTCCCGGTACGATGGCGATTTCCACTGAAGTCTTTTCGATATAGGGCGTCACCAGTTTGCGGTCAATGGTTTCGGCCAAAGGGAGAACGCATGCCAGGTTCGGAACCTTTGTTTTCAACAACTCCGCGCTTTCGACCATCACAGGCAGCAGATTGCAGATTTCTTCCTTGCGGCTTCCGGGCAACAGGCCGATAATTGTTCGCTTCTCCCGGATCCCAAGTTCAACCGTCATCGTCGCCTTATCCGCAACCGGGAGAGGCGTATCCATGAGCGGATGTCCCACGTAATCGACGGCCAGATCGGTCGAACGGAAGAATTGTTTTTCAAAAGGCAGGATGACGGCCAACCGGTCAACGCGGCGGGCGATTTTCTTTACGCGATTGCGTCGCCACGCCCACACCTGAGGGCTGATGTAATATAGGACCGGTATGCCGAGACGCCTGGCATGCCGGGCCAAATGGAGATTGAAGCCGGGGTAGTCGATTAATATGAGAAGACGGGGGCGATCACTCTTGAGAAGCGCCTTGAGTCGTCTCAAGGCCTTTCTGATCGTCCCGGATTTGGAAATGATCTCGGTAAGCCCGACAACGGCCATTTCAGCGGATGAAAAAAAGATCCGAACCCCGGCCCGTTCCATTTTTTTCCCGCCGATCCCGCAAAAATTCACATCCGGGGCCAGTCCGTTGACGGTCCGCACGAGCATCGAGCCGTAAAGATCGGCCGATGCCTCGCCCGCCACGATAATGACCTGCGCGGATTCCCCGTCCTTGGAATCGCCGTATGCCTGCATAGTCCTTTGCCCGGTATCCGGCTGCATGTATCCCTGATCAACCATCAAGGCACCATCTGCTTTGTTGCCTTTGATCGCTCCTCCCTGCGACGTATTATTCATACGCCTCAGTCGTCGCTCCTCGGCGCCTCACATCTGGCACCTTGCTGGTGATCAGGAATGGTCCCAATCCCCCGTCATGAAAAGGCCCAATTATAATTAGACGGTGGATTTGTAATGTATGCGGCTCAGGTTGGAAGACGCTGTCAGGAACGTCGTTGCTCAAGTTCCCGGACACTGTCGAAGTCCTGGAATTTCCTGCTGCCCGTCTCGATCTGGTGGATGATGCCAAGCGCTACGTCGAGGGCCCTGCGCCCGTCCCTCCCCGTGACAACGGGATCCGTTCCGTTTATTACCGACGTTACAAATGCGGATATCTGGTCGGCGAGGGGGTCGCTGTTCGGAAAACCTGTTTTTTGTGTGGTGAGTTGCGGAAACCCTTCAGGGTCTTTCATCTGAGTATCCAACCGGATAACGCTGATTTCCCGCTTAAAGCAGTTCACGGACAAATAGGCGTCACGTTGAAACACCCGGATCTTTCTCAGGGTCTTGTTGGACACCCGACTCGCCGTAAGATTGGCCACCGTGCCGTTTTGAAAAATGATCCTCGCGTTGGCAATATCCGTCTTATCCGTAACCACCGACATGCCCGTCGCATGGACTTCTTTCACCTCCGATTGAACGATATGGAGGAAGATATCCAGGTCATGGATCATCAGGTCCAGGACCACATCCACATCGGTCCCGCGAGGCGTAAATTGATTCATGCGGTGCGACTCTACGAAGATAGGCTCGGTGAGGAGGGATTCCATTCGAACGACAGCCGGATTAAACCGTTCGACAAGCCCAACCTGAAGGACCAGATTCCCTTTAAGCGCCAGTTGGATCAGGGTATCGGCCGGCCCTGGCAACCTCAAAATGCTTCTCCGTAGGCACGGCAAGGCTGAGCGCCTCGACGTGCTTCAATAGGTCCGCATGTGTCCCGTAGGACGCCACCCCATAGCGCTCGGAGATCTCGTTTAATCGATGTGGATCGGTGTCCACCACACCCACAAGTTCTACGTTGGGAAGGGCCATGTACTTCTGCACATGGTATTCTCCCAGGTGGCCGACGCCGACGACACCCACACGAAGTCTTTCCTGTTTCACTATTATTCTCCGTCAGGACGTCCTATATCGTCCTGATAAAAAGGAAAAATGACTAAAGTGATCTAAAACAACTTAACGCTTACTACTTCAGTCCAAGTTCCTCAGACAAACCTGACCTTGCCGTTTTCGTCCTCCGCACAACCCACAATGGCGATGCCGGCCCTGTCCGCATGAGCGATCATTTCCGCCTTGTCGAACATAAGGGTTTTTTCCGATTCGAGCGCCAGTACGGACGCCTTGACTTCCTGCATGAGCCGAATTGTCTCCAGGCCTACGGAAGGCACGTCGAACCGGAGGTCCTGATGCGGCTTGCTGACCTTGATCACCACGGCCTTCTCTTCAGCCAGCCGCCCCCCCCTGCGGATCGTCTCATCAGTCCCCTCGATCGCCTCCAGGGCAAGGACGGTCTTTTGCTTTACCACCACGCACTGGCCGATGTCCAGCCGCCCCAGTTCCTTGGCCACCATCCAGCCGAAACGAATGTCCTCAGTCTCCGCTTTGCGAGGCCGCTTCCGGGTAAGGCAGCCCGCTGATGCAAGCAAGTCCGGAAGATACGTGGTGGAACTGACGATATCGATGCCCTCTTTGGCGAATTCCGCTGCCAGCGTCGTTAGAATTTCGTCGTCATGAAAAGCAACCAGCTTTGCCATAATGCCGAGGCCCTTCAGGTCCGGCATCACCCCTTCGAATAGGCGGCGTTTTCGGATGGTGCCGGCCATAACCGCCCGGGACACGCCCGCCCCCTTGAGGGCCTTGATGAGATGCCCCAACTGGCCAAGCTTTATCCAGACGATCTCGTCAACGCAGTCGGAAAGAGAAGGGTCCGTCTCGCCCCGATGGGCCACGGCCACGACGCGGAATCCCTGCCGTTTTGCCGAATCCGCCACGAGTCCCGGAAACTGCCCCCCGCCCGCGATGATGCCTAGCGTGCCTTTGCCCTCTGCCATGAATCTTCCGACCGCTCCTATGCCCGGAGAACCCCCCGATTGGAGTCCTTGAGAAAGCGAAGCAGAACCTCCAGTTCTGGAAATGGCGCCATTTGTTTTTCTACCTGGGCGATCCCCTCGATTAACCGCCTGTTCTCGCGCCAGATGATCCTGTAGGCCCGCTTGAGACCGTCTATGGTTTCCTGTGAAAACCCTCTGCGGACGAGTCCCTTCTGGTTGACCCCGTAAAGCCTCGCGCGGGGGCCCGAGGCCATCATGTAGGGCGGCAGATCCAGCGAAATACCCGAATTCCCGCTCAGAAAGGCGTGAGTGCCGATCCGCGCGAACTGATGAACCGCCGTGATGCCCCCAAGCATGGCATAATCGTCAATACGGCAATGGCCGGCAAGATTGGTCACATTGGTCAATATGATGTCGTTTCCCAGGACGCAATCGTGGGCCACGTGTGCATAGGCCATCAGGTAGTTGCGGTCCCCCAGCACGGTCTCACCGTTTTCTTTGGTCGTGGCCCTGTTGATGGTGACATATTCCCTGATGGTGTTCTCATTGCCCATAATCAGCCGGGTCTCTTCCCCCTCGTATCCGATGTCCTGGGGGGGCGTTCCCAGGCAGGCAAAGGGATGGATGCGATTGCGCTCGCCGATTTGCGTATGTTCGTCGATCACCACATGGCTTCCGATGCGCGTTTCGCTCCCGATAACCACGTGACGACTGACTGTGCTGTACGCGCCGATTGCAACATCCTCCCCAAGTTCGGCCTTCGGGCTGATCACGGCTGTTGGGTGAATTTCCATTATGGTTACTTTCTATCCGATGGCGGCCGTCAATTCCGCCTGGGCCGCCAACGCCTCGCCGACAAAGGCCTTCCCGGCCATTTTCCAGACCCGTGAACCGGTGCGCAGCGCCTCCAGTTCTAGTCTGAGCTGGTCCCCGGGAACCACCGGCCTTCTGAATTTCGCCTTGTCAATGGCCATGAAATAAACGCCGCTTTTCTCTTTATCGTCCAAGGCCCCGGGAACCGACAGCAGCGCCAGCACGCCGCCCACCTGGGCCATGGCCTCCAGGATAAGGACACCCGGCATGATCGGATTGCCGGGAAAATGCCCTTCGAAAAAAGGTTCGTTCGCCGTCACGTTTTTCAGGCCCACAACCCGCTTTCCCGCTTCCATCTCCGTTATCCGGTCAACCAGCAGAAACGGATAGCGGTGGGGCAGAATCCGTATGATGTCTCGGTATGTAAGGGGAAGTTCAAAGGCCATTATTGCTCCTTCCATCGCCTCGCGGACATCAGCGTTTATTCCCTCTGGAAACCTGGCCTGCCACGGCGTAGCTGTTCTTTAGCGAAGCCGGGTCCTTTGGGCCGTGTCACCGTTTTCCGGCTATGCCGTACCGGAGATGCGAACCGTGGCTTCGCCAGGTTGAGAGTGGCTTCGCCAGGTTCAGGTTAAGGTCCAGGTTGAGAAAAGGAAAACACAAGCGTCAATCTGTTGCTCAACCTTAACCTCAGCCTCGGC
>JAFDKD010000430.1 GCA_019307165.1 Deltaproteobacteria bacterium
GGGATGGCTCAAACTTCAGTTGCAATATGACCTGTGGCAGACAAAACAAAGAGTCGATCTGAATAATCTAAAGCGTGTTAAAGCTGCCTGAAAACAGTTAATGACCTGGGATAACGCAAGGCAGTCCACCGGATGCCCTGGCGGGCGGGTTATCTCGGTCGTTCGCCGGAGATACCTGCAATTGTAATGTGTAAAGTAAAGAGGTCAAATGAAGATTTGATACCCCTTATGGTAAATCAAAAACCTCTCTTCCATGAGAACAAGTCCCCTAAACTCTACTCGAATTACCTTCTCAAAACACGACCAAGAATCCCTTTCTTTTCAGGCTCGGGCGGCGGGAGGCCAAGCTGATTACAGATGATCGCTTCAAGCTTTTCATCAGAAATGTCGGATCCTTCAACGACGACCTCATCGCCTACCATGACGGCGGGGGCCACCGGCAGATCCAGTTCAAAGTACTCATCCGTCATATATTCCGGGCGTGGCTTGGAGATGGTCTCGATTTTAATGTCATATTTCTCGCCCAACCTGGGCATCATCTTATTGAAATGCATTCTCCTACCACGCTCATTACAAACTTGAGGCGATCCTCTTCATCCAACAGGGGAAAGAGGGTCTTCATGGCTAATCCAATTGCCGACGCTGCTTCTTGTGGCTCCATGGTGTCAATTAATTCTTGAAACCTATCGACGCTCATAGGATCATTTCCTCCGACTAAAAAGATTTTCTCTGCGCTAACAAGTCCGTCGCCAACGCATCCAAATTCTTAAGAATATCAATTGTTCTGCTGTCAGCCATTTCGTAATAAACAAAAGGGCCATCTCGTTCCACGTTGACCAAGAGAGTCCTTTTCAACTCCTTAAGATGATGGGAAACAAGGGGCTGAGATAGATTGAGTACCTCCACGATGCGTGAGACAGATTTTTTCCCGTTGCTTACGCAGAGGAGGATACGGAGCCGATTTTCGTCCGACAGGCTTTTGGCCAAAAAGGCAATAGTATCAAGAGGTTCATTTAACTCGAGGATCTTCGCTGTTCCGATTTGTGCCAATTGCTCCCCTCCTAACTTATTGGAATATCATATCTTGTAGCCGTGCACATAGATATAGATGTCTTTTCGTCTGGATTCCGCCAGCTTCCGGTTGATGTGCTCGGCGAATCGCCTGCCGGCGCCGTCCTTTCCAACTTCCGCCTTCACCTCGGGTGAGTCGAATAAGGTCAGGCTGTCCTCCAGCACACCTGTTTCCTCAACGTTTTCGACGCCGAGGGGGTAATCGTCAGTGCGGTTTTTCAGGAGGGAGACGCGCCGGGCCTCCTCCCACGTGAGGTCCTTGTCGCTCAATTCGACCTGGGCCAGACCGAGACGAAGGACATGCCCTCGTTTATTTTTGTAAAACCGCGCCTGATCCCCTTCATCGGCCGGTTCGCGATCCGTTGCGTAAAAAATGCCGGAATAATGCGTTGAATCTATCTTTTCGAGTCCGGCAAAAGGGTCAACTTTCCCCTCATCATAAACCTCGGGCGCGGGCATGAGATTAATCCGGTAGGGCCCCTGGGAAACGCAACCTGCGAGCAGCAGTGCCAACCCCATGAACAGGTTGACGGCAACCGCAAAAATTTTAAGGCGATCAGGACGGTACTGGGTCATAATGTTAATTCCCACAAAGAAAACGCTGAATACATTGATTCTATCCATTCAAGAAGCAGAATTCAATAGGAGGAACAAATAATGGATAGTGAGCGATACCATTCATCTTTTAACGGAGTTTGGATTCCCATGGCAATGGTAGATGCCGTGTCGCTTCTATTGAACGTACCCCCTTCCACCCTCGTCTCGACACTTCAAGAGAGCGCCAAGTCCAACTCCAAGTCTCCCACATCCTCGAATCGATCGGGTCGCCATCGGGGCGTGTTATCCTTGTCAAAAAGGCGCGCACGAACACCTTCCACAAAATCGGGATGAGTCAACATATACCGCGCCGCCTTCAAATCCGTATCAAACACCTGTGCCATGGAACGGCCCCGGTTGCGCCTCAGCAGTTCCATGGTCAGTACGACACCGGTGGGAGAGCGTTCCGACAGCCGGGCGAACACGCCTTCGCACAAGGCGCCGTGAATGCTGCACTGGCGGAGGTCCTGAAGTAACTCGGGGACCGCTGTCTTTCCGGCAAAATAGTCCCTGACCCATTCATCCATTTCCCGGTCTTCGGGGAGATCTGTTTGCTCGAACGGCCGCAGAATGTCACGGATCTGTCGGGCGGCCTGGTTCCTGTCGGTGGGCAGATCCGTAGAGCAGTCATGAAGGGCGGCGATCGCAGCGTCCATTTCCGTTGATGGTATCAGGCAGGATGCTAAGCCCAGACGCACACATTCGGCCCCTTTCATCTCGTATCCGGTAAGCCCGAGAAACTCGGGGTATCCCCGCGGGCACTTCGCAAACATCCACCCGGTGGCCCCCACGTCGGGAAACAAACCGATGCGGGTCTCGGGCATGGCCATGCGCGTGGTCTCCGTTGCCATTACCACGTCCGCACCCGCGGCCAGCCCCAATCCACCCCCCATGGTAATGCCGTGGGCCAGCACCACCACGGGTTTGGGGAATTGGTGAATACGCAGGTCCAGGGCGTACTCCTCCCTCAGAAATTGTAGTACGTCGTCCAGGCGGTCCTCCATCACGCCGCGGGCCATGGACTTGATATTGCCCCCCGCGCAAAAACCCCGGTCCCCGGCGCCCCCAAGCAGGACCATTCGAACGGCGCTTTTATCGGCCGCTTCCTCCATGGCCTCCCGGAGTCGGCGGACCATGTCCAGGTCCAGGCTGTTGAGCCTGTTGCTTCGGTTCAGGGTAACGGTGAACAAGCCCGCTTCCCTGCGGGTGATCACCGGGAGGTCATCGGGTTTTTGTTCATTCATTTTGTTGTATCCTCAAAGGTCGGTAAAAGGAGCCGATCATCGACCGCGTACGAAAATGGATTACTCGACAGCCCGTGTTTTCGACAGAGCGTTTGTGGTCTTCAGGAGGGCGATCATACAAAATCACGCCGTCAAACTCAATAAAAAGAAGTTCATTGATGTTCCTTTTTGTTGTATGTTTTTAGCTAATATTAAATAATGTAAACATAAGATGATACCTGACATTTCAAGGAGCGACCTTTTAAGAAATAAGCGTGCCAGCGGAAGGCCTCAAGATCTCGTTGATTTTAGTAAACTGCAAATTGAAAAAGCTAAAGATCGATTTACTTTGTCCCCCTGCAGTTATAACCCATTAACCCGGACGGGCAATTACGCTATGCTCCATTGCCATCCGGTTACGCAAATCGTTCGCTTAATAAATACCACCTTGACGCCATGACGTTAAAACGCTATAATGTCTTGTAATAAATTTGGAGGTGACATTATGGCAACAGCCGCAAAACGTGCTACGATCTATCTTGACCCTATTTTACATAAAGCTCTCAAATTAAAGGCATTTGAAACATCTCGATCCATCTCTAACCTTGTGAATACAGCTGTAAGAGAAGCTCTTGCGGAAGATGCCGAGGATCTTGCATCATTTGATGAAAGAGCCGGCGAATCGCTGATTTCTTATGATGAAATGCTCAAGAGGCTAAAAAATGATGGCCGAATTTGAGCTTTTTTTCAAGAAATCCGTGTGGAAGGATTTTAGACAGATTCCTAAAAAGGATCTTAAAAAAATTCTTAAAAAAATAGAGGAACTTGGCCGTGAACCTCGCCCGTCTGGCTGCGAAAAGCTTACAGGTACTGAAAAATATCGAATAAGGCATGGAAAATATCGCGTTATATATTCAGTCCAAGAAAACGAATTGACTGTTTGGGTTGTGAAGATGGGGACGTTGGTAAAAAAGTAAATTAAAATAGGAGTTGGCGCTGACGCTATCCCTATTTTGTGCTGAAACAAAAGGAATTAATCATGAAATCGCCCGTATTGTCTGCAGCAGACGAGAAGTATGACACTGACATTGTTATTGCCGGCGGTGGGTTAAGCGGGCTTTCAGCAGCACTAACAGCAGCTGAAAGTGG
>JAFDKD010000431.1 GCA_019307165.1 Deltaproteobacteria bacterium
TTCGAGTGTGTATACACTCAACTTTCTGATATGACTCGGGGGCCGGACTGATAGGCTGAGGTTAAGGCTAAGGTTGAAAAGACAGGCCGAGGCTGAGGTTAAGGTTGAGGAAAAGAAAGGTTAAGGCTAAGGTTGAGGAAGGGTTCACAGAATGTATAACTCATTTGAAGATCGAATCATTTCATCACTCAATCAAGCCTGAACCCATTTTTCTGGGTCTGTCTAAGCCTTGACCTAAACCTCAACCTGGCGAAGCCGTCTCTGGACCTTAACCTGAACCTGGCGAAGCCACGGTCCGCATTTCCGGTACGGCATAGCCGGACAACTCTGACCCCCGCTACACGGGATCTTCGACTGGCCCCGAGGACCCGACTTCGCTAAAGGGCAGCTGCGACGGGCAGGCCAGGTTTTGCAGATGGAATAAATCCGAGCCTATAGGACCAGGTTGAAAAGTTGAACAATCCAGGAGGCTGCAAGCGGTGACGGACAACGATCATCCCTATCTGATGGAAAACATAGAAGAGGCGGTGCGACTCGAAATCAAGACCGATCCGGAGGCCGTGCGCCGGCAGGCGGAGTGGTGCGGCATCCGGCCCGGACTCCGGGTGCTGGACGCCGGTTGCGGGCCCGGCAAGGTCACCGACGCCCTATCCCGTATGATTCAGCCCGAAGGCTGGATACTGGGAGTGGACTACTCGGATGAGCGGATCGGCCATGCCCAAGAGCATTACGGCAACGATCCCGTGACCCGATTCAGCCTGCACGACCTGCGAATACCATTGACAGGCATGGGCCCTTTCGATTTTATTTGGGCTCGATTCGTACTGGAATACAACCTTGAAACGTCCGTCGACATTGTCCGGAACCTTCATGCGACGCTGGCGCCCGGAGGAACACTCTGCCTGCTGGACCTGGACCATAATTGCCTCAGCCACTATCAACTTCCGCCTCAAATGGAAAAAGTCCTTTTCGAACTGATGGGACTGATGGAACGGAATTTCGGTTTCGATGCGTACGTCGGGCGCAAACTCTATGCCTATCTATATGATCTGGGATACCTGGATATTCAGGTGGACATGAGGCCCCATCACCTCTTTTACGGCAATATGCGCCAGGAGGACATGTTCAACTGGGTCAAAAAAGTGGAAGTGGTCACGCGCAGAGCACCGGTTCTGTTTGATGTCTATCCGGGCGGCCATGAAGGCTTTTTCAATGATTTTCGAAAGTTTTTTTTAGACCCCAGGCGTTTTACCTACACACCTCTCATCATGGTTAAGGGGACGAAACCACCATCTGCCGAATGAGGCTGCTTACCGAGAGCCCAAACCGCCATCATTCGTGCGCATAATTGTACGTCTCGGAAATTGCACAACTTATTGAAGTAAAGGACGTGGAAGTGAACTGCGGGGCATGCGGAATCAGTTATATTTGACCCTGAATTTTTTTCGCATGTACCTCATGTATTCATCCCCGTGGCGGACATCGAGGACCCATGCGTGATACAGCTTCTCAAACGGGACATTGTGGTTTTCCGTGTAGGTAAAAGGATGGAAGAGCACCGGCACCCGCTCCAGGGGATAATTGCGGGCCAACTTTGAAACGGCAATGGAGAGCACCCGCCAGGAGAGGCGTTCCTCATCTATGATCAGGGCCTTGATGCCGTTTAGAAGTTCGGACAGATTCAGCCCCAGATCGGAACGGTCCATCACCAGGACCGCCAGGGCCTCACCCCGGTACGCAAGGGCAAAGGACTTTCGCGTCCTGCAAAGGCCGGCCTCCCCGAAAACCGCCTCCAGCGAACCGTCTTCCCGACCTGAGTTGTCAAGCCCCATGGCCTTAAGCAGCAATCCCCCGGAGGTGGCCGCATAAGACCGCTTGAGCGCCGACAGGTCCGCATCCGTGACTTCCTTCAAATCCCATCCGTCGGGCAGGTCGGCATGGAGTGACAGGGTGGTGTAGGTAAGATAAGCCATCGTGTCAAGAGAACAGCCGCCCTGATCGTCGAGATACCTCGCGAACCCGCCGAAAATGTGATCCGGAAAACGGTTTTCCGGCCTGAAAAAGGCCATGGCATAGTCCATTGCAGCGGAGGGCAGACGGTGCATATCGTTCAAGTGAAACATGACTTGCTTCAACACCGATACGCCTGAACGCCTTAAATTCTTTCCCCTTGCAGCGTGATGATGAATCATCCAGGCGCGCTCGTAGGCCTTGACCATTGAAATATGCGCCTGGATCCGCCCGCCCTTTTGACATGCAAAATGGGCAGCGATTTCCGACCGCTCATGATATATTTTCCGACAGGTCTCTTTGAGTTCGTTCCCGTGAGCATGGATCAGCGCATATTTCTT
The DNA here is from genome assembly GCA_019307165.1 of Deltaproteobacteria bacterium. Classification (GTDB taxonomy): domain Bacteria; phylum Desulfobacterota; class DSM-4660; order Desulfatiglandales; family Desulfatiglandaceae; genus JAFDKD01. Next base: position 2,352 of record JAFDKD010000431.1, read on the forward strand.
GGGGTAGATAAATCCCGTATCGAACAGAAATTCCCACAGGGCATCGGTGTCCAGTTCAGCAGCATGACATGCTGCCGGGTCCAGCGCGCTGATCAGGATTCGGGACAGACGTTCGTATTCCGAAACCCTCATGTCGGTGATTTCCACAAAATAGGAAAAAATCCCTTCATCCTTATCGTAGCGAGAATTCACGCGCACGCTGCAATGTATCGTCATGCCTCCGGCAAATTCGAGGGAGGCGTTTCGAATGGTCAGCCCCGGTATCAAAACGGCATCCTGCGCATCCTCCTGGACCACAAAACCGGAAGTGGCCACCTGCGACACCCTCAGCCGATGCGGTTTACCCAAGAGCGGATGCTCGATAACGAGCGCGGGCGACGGGACCAGTCGCTGTGCCGGGTTGCGGTTCCCGTCCGGTTCGGCGGGATAATCGACCTCCGCAGGGGCCAGGACCATTTCAAGCGGTTCATGATCCCCATTGTGGTGCATATACATGCACGGGCTCGAAAAGATGAGCCCTTCATTCCCATGTAGAGAGAGGGTTGCCGGCAATTCTACATTGAACCAGCGCATCATGGCCGCGGGCTTTGTTTTTACGCGGATTCGAAACCCGAACGGCGTGAAATCGACGAGGCCCCCTTTCGCGGAAACACCTCCCTGGCTCAGTTCAACGTGAATGCCCTCACACGGATATCGTTGGGTCAGTCGCTGCTCCGCGTCATAGCCTGCCATGGGCAAACGGACGGTGAACCCTTCCCTGTCGCTATGAAGTATCTCCGCAAAAATCAGAATGTGCGAATGGCTGTCTTCAATGGCGAGCCCCATGAACTCGAAATCATTCGGCGGATGATCTTTTGTGTCGTTATCGGACCAGAAGCAGGACAGTTCATCCCCTGTGCAGGGCATGGGCGCCGCGTTCAAGAAAAATGTTTCCCCCGTAATCATATTGCGAAAATAGGCCTGAAGCGTACCTTCGCTAAAATGGATATGGTTGATTCGATTATAAAGAGACCTGAGCGAAACGGTCTTAGCCCCATCAGGGGGTGCCAGGGGCTCCGGGCGCGCAAAATGCCGATAGGCAAGGTTGTTCTCTCGGGCGAGGTCAGGGGTTGCCGCTCCCCCGGCTTCAAGAAGGTTGTCTGCCGCACCGCTCTGCTTCATGTAAAGGTCTCCGAATGGGTCCGCTAACCAAAAAGTTTCGGCCAATAGAGGTATGGAGTATCAAGTTTCGTGCCAAAATCGCCAAATACCTCTCCGGAGCGTCCTTTTTTGAAGAAATTTGTGGTTTTTAATAAACAGGTTAATTTTTTATATTATTTTCAGGTAGTTATAGGCAGGGGACGAACAAAGACAGGATATCCTTGCGCTGGAAAATGGGAAGGGCGACACATCCTTGGACAAAATCCTTCGCCGATTTGCACAGTTTTCTGTGCACGTGCACAGAAAACTGTGCATTTATCTAGCAGTTTGTCGGACTTGAGGCGCCTTTGGCGCGAAGAAGTCCGAAGCGATGGGCGAAAGATGCCTTGAAAAATGAATTTCAAGGTGATTTTTTCTTGCTTTTTCCCTTGGATTTCGGTAGAAATTATCAATAAAGTCAATAAGTTAATTTATTTACCGTCGAAATCCGCAAGGGGTTGAAAACACTATGGAGCCACGGTTCAAAGATTGTGACCGCAATACGCTT
>JAFDKD010000432.1 GCA_019307165.1 Deltaproteobacteria bacterium
CCAAATGTGTCCCTTGTCGGCCGTCATATTTTCCTCACCGGGTGTCTTCCCGCTAGTCATCGAAATCGCCCTTAGGCCCCTTATCGCCGCCCAGTTTTCCGGCCTTTTCCCTGATTTTCTCCTCGGTCCAATCGGACGGGTTTTCTATCCGGCCCACCTTGGGACCCAGGTCGTAGCCGCCGGCCTCCAGTATGGCCTCAACGGCGAGCGGAGCCGTATCGCCGGCGTTGAACACGTCGGTCAAAAGGGTGTACACGAAATCCTCCACCCCTTTGGCCATTCGTTCCCGCACATCCTTGGATTGGCCCAGGAGCCTGTTTTCAAAGGGAAGGTTTAATTTTTTGTAATTTCCGCCCTTCAGGCCGTTTTCTCCGGCGTAGGCCGTCATGTCCGCCCACAGTTCCTGGGTCACCCCCTTGTCCGGCACCTTGATGAAATCGCCCGCGTCATCGAGTTGGGCGTTGCCGTAATCATTGACCTGGACGCCCCAGGTGATCATCTGAAGCGCGGTCGCCACATTGGCCTTGGTGGTCCCTGTCTCCTTGGAAATGCTTCTGAGCCTGTCCGAACTGTTTCCCGACGTGCCATGCTGGGCGCCGGACACCTTGTACGGGGTCAGGGCCTCATGGATTTCCCGGGTCAGCGGAACCTGGATGCCCTGGTCGCTCGCCTCGATACCGTGGGTAGTCCCGTTATTGAGAGCGATCCAATCAGGGAAAATATCGTGCGCGTTCAGCCCCTGAATCAGAAAGAGGGCCTCATCTTTGGTGGAGAGGCCTTCCTTGCCCTTGATCTCGCCCACCTCGGTCTCGAATCCGGCCCACTTGGGCACGTAGGGCGCCAGCGCGATGCCGGCCAGGAGGTTATCGTCGTCCGGCAGGTGGGACGCATCAATGGCGATGGAAGTGACGCCCGCATCGAAAAGCGAGGGGATTTCGGTCCTGGCCGCCGCCACATCCTTCTCCCCCTTGATGCCGTAATGGTCCGCATGAATGGCGACGGGCACGGTGATGCCCAATTCATTCAACACGGCATCCACCTGCCTTGCCAGGTTCCAGAAGTTCACGGCGCAGTAAGCGCCGGCGCCCCCTTCGGATTTGGCAATCTCCACGATGATGGCGGCGTTGGCCCTCTGGGCCGCTTTCAAAGCGCCCCGTATCACAAAATGGTTCCGGCCGTTTGCGGCTATGGTCATGGCCTTTCCCTTTGCCGCCAAGGCCCGGTCAATCATTTTCCCGCTCACGATCAGGCCGCGGGAATTTGGAAACAGGGCGACGATGTTGGGCGGCCGCCCGACGGATAGCGCCTTTTCAAATGCTGATGACATGAGGTTTCCTCCCAACTTATAATTGATTATCGATTATCAATCGAATTCGGTTCCACGATCACTTTCACGCACTCATGCTTCACCGGGTCGCACACCTTGGCAAAGCCCTCGCCGCCCTCCTCCATGGCGAGGCAGTGGGTGATGGTCCCGGCCACCGGGACGGCCCCGGAGCGGATCAATTGAAGGGCCCGGCGGCAGTCGCTCGGAGCGCCGGCATAGCTGCTGGTCAACGTCACTTCCGTGCGCCAGAAAATATCGTTGATAGGGGCCGCTATGGTCGCGCCTTCGCCCGCGCCGGCGAAAAAGAGGATGGTCCCCCCCTTTTCCACCGTTTGAAATGCCAGTGGAATAAATCCGTCAAAACAGATGATCACCAGGTCCGCCAGCCGGCCTTCATTGGCCTTCCTCAATTCGGAGATCAGGCGCTGTTCATCGGCGGGGAGGGTGACATGCGCGCCCATCTGACTTGCCTTTTCCAGGCGAAACGGGATCGTATCCGCGGCCGCCACCAGTCCGGCGCCCAGGGCGCGGGCCAAGGCCACGTGCAGTAGACCCGATATGCCGCTCCCCAACACCAGGACCGATTGCCCGGGCGTCATCCCTGCATGTCTCTGGCCCCTCAGTACACAAGCCAACGGTTCCATAAAGGATGCCTCCGCGTAGGAGACGCCTTCAGGGATGGGGAAAACCCCGCGGTCCACATTGATGGCCGGAACCCTGACGTATTCCGAAAACCCGCCCGGAAAAAAATGGGTCCCTTTCAGGAGCGTATCGCACACCGTGTGATGCCCGTTCAGGCAGTAATGACAGGTATTGCAGGGAACATGATGGGTCGCCGCAATTCGGTCGCCGGGTCGAAATCGGTCCACCCCCGGCCCCACCTCCACCACCTTTCCGGCCACCTCGTGGCCCAATACCAGAGGGACCTTGTCCCGCCGGTACCATTCCATGACATCGCTTCCGCATATACCGCTGGCCGCCACTTTCATGAGCAGTTCGCCCGGACCGATTTCGGGGACGGGCATCTCTTCCACACGGACATCGCGATTGCTGTAGTACATTAATACGCGCATGGTCCTGCTGTTGTTCACAAACAAGCCTCCCGAAGGATTCCGGAAAAGGGTTAAGATGATGCTGTTGCGGTTTGCCGTTCGAGCCCGAAATGCGGGCCGTGGCTTCGCCAGGTTGAGGTTTAGGTTGAGGCTGAGAAAAGCATGAAGAACGATTCAATTTGTTTCTCAACCTTAGCCTTGACCTCAGCCTATCTGAACGGTTTCATATGGGGTCTGCCAAAAAACAGGATACTATGTACTTGAATGTTTAAGGGTGCCGAACAGGTCAAGGGCCTGGCTCGGGGTCAACCCATCGTGGATGACACCGTTCAAGGCCCGCATCAAGGCCGTCGGGTGGGGACTCTGCCAGACATTTCGTCCCAGATTGACGCCGATGGCCCCCTTCTGCATGCCGTCGTAAACGAATTCGAATACCTCCAGTTCCGTCTCGCACTTCGGACCTCCGGCAATGACCACCGGAACCGGGCATCCGTTGGTCACCTTATCGAAGTCTTCGCCACAGTAATAGGTCTTGACGATTCTCGCACCCAGTTCGGCGGCGATACGGCAGGACAGGGCCAGGAACCTGGCCTTTCGTTTCTCCAACTCCTTTCCAACGGCCGTTACCGCCATGACCGGGATGCCCGCGTCCTCGCACTCATCCACCAGCATGGCCAGGCTCTGGAGCGTTTCCTTTTCGTAATCGCTCCCAACGAAAATGGAAATTCCCACCGCCGCTACGTTCAACCGGATCATCTCGTCGATCGACGTGGTCAGGACCTCGTCCGCCAGGTCTTTGCCCACCACGCTGGTGCCCCCGGACACGCGCAGAATAATGGGCGTGTCGATATCCGGGTCCACCGACGACCTGAGCACGCCGCGGGTAACGAAAAGACCGTCCGCGTAAGGCAGCAGGTCTCGAATGGTCTCGCCCGGCCGTTCCAGACATCGGGTGGGTCCCTGAAAGTAACCGTGATCGATGGGCAGAAACTGGCAGTGGCCATCCGGCTTCACAAGGCGGGAGAGGCGGTTTCGCATTCCCCAGCCCAAGTTGTCCGCGCCTTTTATCCTCATTTTTCCGGTCCCACGCACCTCTTCGGCCATATCGCCCAGGTCGCGGGCCTCCAAGATTCCATCCGCATCCGCCATTGCATCGCCTCCTTGAAAAACGTAGTCATATTTTGAATATTCGTTACTTCCCGTAGACAATAATTGTTAGGCCAAGCCTTATTCCATGTCAAGGAATGAATAAGCGAATTTCGGATCGACGAAGAAGGCAAGGGGCCGGGATCGATGCCCACTTCCACAGCCGACGGACACGCGCGCTGGAGTAGAATGGCCGGTGATCCTAAACCGCAACCGGGAACGGGGCCCCGCCTTGTCCCGCCCGAGGGTGGAAAAGAGTTTGTTCCATCTGCAAAACCTGGTCCTCTGGGCCAGGTCAGAGTTATCTGGCTGTGCCGTTCCGGAAATGCGGGCCATGAAGTGAGCTAGAGTGAGCTAAAGTGGTGGAGGAGCTTTGCTCATCCATCATATTGATTGTCAAAAAATCCTTAACTTTAGGCACTCTAGGCACTTTAGATCACTTTAGTCACTTACAGGACTTGGTAATTGCAAGGCCCCCTATGGGGGCGGCCTAAAAGCCGGG